>CAZQYO010000086.1:0-10316 GCA_964597415.1 uncultured Chitinophaga sp. | reverse complement strand
CGATAAAGCGAAAGGTTTGTAATGCTGCATAAAACAGGGAATGGAAAAGTTGATAGCGCTCTGAGAATTGAGCACTGCGAACGAAATTTCCCGGGGAGAGAAATACAAATGAGGCAGCTATAAGAGACAGTAAGGTAAAGGCGAGCCACTTCTTTCGGTGATTATTTTTATGGCGATAGGCAATCAAGGTGATGAGGAGATAAGCGGAAGGGATAAGGATGGCTCCTATCTCGTTGAACCCAATGGAAAGGACTAAAAGCACCGCAGATAAGAGTTGTAATAAGAGGCCGTGCTTTCCTGAATTTGAAAAGGAAAGAAGTAACAAAGTAAGTTGAAATAGAAACATCACATTGCCGAGATGATAATTGACAATGCCTATGTACCAATATACTCCTTCGGTGAGATTGGGAAGCAAGCAGAGATAAAATAGCGTAAGCAGTAAGGAAGCAATGACCCCTGTGATTTTGTTTTGCAATAGGCGCAGCAGTAGAACATAAAACGAAAGCGGAGTAAGCATCAAGGAAAGGAAAAGTGCCAGTTGGTAGTAAAGCAAGCGACCGGATATTAAAGGGTGAACGTTCACCAACACATCTGCCGAGTAGCGACCGTTCCAGTATAAATATTGATTCAGGAATTTTTGAACAAAGGGAATATTTTCAGAGGCTGTCCACCCAAAGCAAAAATCATCTGCAAAGGGCAGGGCATACGAGCAGAGAATACCATAAGGAATCAGTGCTGCGATGAGTAAGAAGAGGAGAACGTATTGCTGCCGTTTCATACACAAAAAGAAAGAGGATAATCATGGGATTATCCTCTGTAAAATAAATTAATTCCCGCCCTTTATCGGCAGAGCCGGAAATGATTTAAGCTATGCTAAATGCTTTTTTCACTGCGGCTATTGCATTCAGTTCTTCCCAAGGGAAAAGTTTTACTTTTATTTTCTTTTCGTTCTTCTTCCCTTTGTTGAACACCTTTTCTATCACTTTACTTTCGCGACCTACGTGCCCGTACGAAGCGGTTTCAAAATAGATAGGCGTGCGCAGATTAAATCGCTTTTCGATAAAGTAAGGACGCATGTCAAATTCAGGGAGTTTATCTATCAACTTAGCAATCTGCCCGTCATTCAATTTTACTTTGGAGGTGCCGTAAGTATTTACAAAAAGTCCTACGGGTTTTGCCACTCCGATAGCATACGCCACTTGCACTAAGGCTTCGTCACACACACCGGCTGCCACTAGGTGCTTGGCAATGTGCCGGGCGGCATAGGCTGCCGAGCGATCTACTTTGCTCGGATCTTTTCCGCTGAAAGCTCCTCCACCATGTGCTCCTTTGCCTCCGTAGGTATCTACAATAATTTTTCTTCCGGTAAGTCCGGTGTCGCCATGCGGACCACCGATTACAAACTTTCCTGTAGGGTTTACGTGGTATTTAATTTTGTCGGTAAATAATGGCTGTACGCGCTTAGGTATTTTCTTCTGTACGCGGGGAATAAGAATATGCAGGACATCATCTTTAATTTTTTTCAGCATAACGGAGTCTTTCCCGAAGTCATCGTGCTGTGTAGAAATCACAATAGCATCTATGCGGATTGGCTGATTATCGTCATTGTATTCAATCGTTACCTGGCTCTTTGCATCAGGACGCAGATATTTCATCACCTTGCCTTCTTTGCGGATAGCGGCCAGTTCTTTCAATAGCAGGTGTGCTAGTTCTAAAGGCAGGGGCACATAGTTATCTGTTTCGCGACAGGCGTAACCGAACATCATGCCCTGATCGCCCGCTCCCTGATCTTCGGGCTTTTTTCGCTCTACACCTTGATTAATGTCGGGGCTTTGCTCATGGATGGCAGAGATAATGCCGCAGGAGTGCGCTTCAAACATATAGTCGGCATGGGTGTACCCAATATTGCTGATTACCTCTCGTGTAATTTGTTGAACATCTAAATAGGCTTCGCTTTTTACCTCTCCGGCCAGCATTACCTGCCCGGTGGTTACTAAGGTTTCGCAAGCTACTTTCGAGGTAGGGTCATAGGCTAAAAAATTATCAATGAGTGCATCTGAGATTTGATCGGCAACTTTATCGGGATGTCCCTCTGAGACCGATTCTGAAGTGAATAAGTATGGCATCGTTATTTAGTTTTAGAGCGGTGAAAATAACAAAACAAGCTACAGTGCAAATGGTTAAAAAGTAACCATGAAAGGCGAACGAAGAGGGTAGCGCTATTCAAAGATTAATTTATTGCAAAGAGTTGTGTGGAGTGCTGTTGCGATGAAGGATAAACTCAAGGGCAATGAGGGAAGAGCAAAAAATGGCTGAACAGGCAGCTTGTTTGAAAATGTAGAATGAAAGATTTTTTCAAACCATTAATCTTATGGAGTGCATTAAGAAATACAAAGTGGAATATTGCTTCATCATTTGTGCGGGTTGATTTTACCGGATCATGTTTCGCAATGATGAGGTATAGTTAGAGGTTGTTGAGGAAAGCACTGAACAGGAAATATAGGAAGTAAAGTGGAAATGAATGACCTATTTGAGCGGCTCATTTATCTTTAGTTCTTACTCCGTTTAAATCCGAAATCTGTTCTGAATTTTAAAACCGGTAGAATACCAATATTGATATTGAAATCATTATTGCTTTGGTTTTTTCGATTTAAAACATTTTGGACATCGCAAGATATTTCCCAAGCATATTTTTTTAGATTCCTTTTATAGGCCACCCGCAAATCCCAACTAACGAATGGTTTCAACTGGTCTTTATAGGTATTATTTAGAATTCTGTCGTTTCCTGCGGCAAGCAATCTTGTATTTATACTGAAAATATTTGCTCTATATTTTTTCCCTACTCTAAAGTCTTTACCTGCCGTGAGTGTAACAATCCAGTTGCCATTAAATTGGGTATTGTACCAAGCCAGAGGTTTTACGCGGAATAATGAATTGTATAGTGATGTAGTAACAAGGAAATAATAGTTTTTGGAAAAGGATTTTTCAAGCGTAATTTCTATGCCGTAATTCATTCCTTCACCTTTATTCTGATAGTTGTAGTAGAAGTCGAGATAGTTGATATTATTCAGAGTAGATACCGGAGATAGCTTCGTATAATATTGTGTTTGAGTAGTGAAAACTCGGTAGGTATCTATCTGAGCGGGAACAGAAAAGAGGTATTGAAAATAGATTTCTGTTTTAAAGTAAAAGTCGTTGAGAAAGGCAAAAGTATAGCCTGCGTTTGCATGGAAAGCCTTTGAAGGTTTAATGTTTCTATTGGGTTGAATGTAATTTTGTTGCACTAATTCTTTAGAATAGAAAACAGGAAATTCAAAACGGCTGTGCAAGCCGGTTGCTATTTCTATTTTATGATTTTGTTTTAGCTGCCATTTTAAATTTAGACGAGGTTCAAGAAGCCAGTCTATCCCATCGCCCCAAAAAATGGAGTGAATGCCAGCGGTGAGTTGCCATTTTTCAGTAATTGAAGTAATGAACTGAATATAGGTGTGGTAACGCGGAGCAGATTTAGTGACCCTCTCGTATAGAGTCGGTTCGGTATAGATGGAAATTGTATCTCCCGTATTCATGTTTTGGTGAATTACTTGCCGAAAAGAAGAATCTGTGAGGGATATAAATGGTTTGATGATTTGAATACCTCCGTTGAATAGAACTCTGCTACTCACCTGATGGATGACAGAGGATGAAAAGCGAAGTGATATATCCCGATAGTCGTAAAGTGTCTTATAGATTTGTGTGCGAGTGGTATTGTTAAATGGAAGATATTCATCTGTTTGAGTGGCATGCCAGCTATCCGAATAAGCAGATGCGGCAAGAATGGTTTTCCAAGTAGTGGTTCCGTTAAGAAGAATTTGATGGGTAATACCACTTGCTGCGGTGATGTATTTATTCATAAAGTCACCGTTGGCTCTTTTGCCTTTTGCGTTTTGTATAGAGCTAATACCTCCGAAACCCCACCAGTCGAAATAACCAATGTGTTTGGTAGCAAAATGAAATTTAAAATTGATGTCTTGAAAGCCGGTGATATAATCGCCAATGGGGTATCCTATTTTACCCATAAGCCCAACTGTAGAGTAGCGATAGGCAATTAAGAACGATGAAGAATTTTTTTTTGACAAAGGACCTTCGGCAGAGGTTTCTAAGCCAATGTTACTTAACTGCACACTGAATTCATATCGTTTAGTATTCCCTCTGCGTAGAGTGGCATCAAATACGGCCGATGTAGCATTACCGAATGGAGCGGGAAATGCACCCGTGTAAAAGTCCACTTTTTGCAAAACCATGTTATTTAATATATTGACCATACCGGGAGTGCCTTGTCCGCTGTAGTGATTAGGCGAAGGGACTTCAATTCCTTCTACCTGCCACATTACTCCTTTAGGTGAGTTTCCCCGAACAATGATGCTGTTTTGCATACCACCAAGTCCACGCACTCCTGCAAAGGACAGAACTAAACGTTGTGGGTCATTCAAACTGGCAGCAAAGCGTTCAGATTGCTCCATTTTAAAAGTTGTTTTACTCAGACTGGTGTTGTTCGCTTCTTTCTTAGTTGAAGCATTTATCATTACTTCTTGCAGTAGATTAGGTTTAGTCTCTAATTCAACAGAAAGAAAGAGTTCTTTTCCGGTTGAGATTTCGATTTGGGGAAAGGTAAGAGGATGGAAATTGTTTCGAGAAATTTCTAAGCGATAATCGCCTGTGGGTATTTTCAAAAAAAAGAAATTGCCTGATGAATCTGAGAATGTAACCTCCGTATAGTTGTTACCTGTAATTAGAATGGAAGCCTCAGAAATGCTTTGGGTAGTATATTTTTCAGTTACAGTACCGTAAAGGGATTGAAAGTATTGTTGGGCAAACAGAGTTGTGCCGCTAAAGAGAAATACTGCTGTAAAAATTAAGTATCTCAAAATGTTAGTTCTCACAAGTGATTACTTGGTCTATGATATGTGGTATAATAAAGGTATTCTTCTAAATCTATAAACCGTACAATTTTTATTGATACACAGAAACACGTGTCCCTAAAAGGAAACTCAGGGGGCTAACTGTCAGCGGTGGACTATTCTATCATCTTGTTAGCGCTTTCTGTAAATGTTGCGCCTAAATGGTTGAACTAAAAATAGCAGACGTTGAAAGCTAAGAGGTGAAGAGCATCTCTTAAATAGTCAGGTCTAATCTATTGGGCTATACTTCAGCTCGATTACTGTCATTTTGCGGATAGATTTCGTTGAGCCATGAAGCCACTACCGGTACCACTTCATCGGGAACTTCGTGCAATACCGCATGGCTTTTATCGGGGAAAAGTGATAGTTTCTTATGGCAATTTAAGCGGGCATAAATTTTTTGAGTATAGGCAACCGGGAAAATGTTATCTAAAGTTCCTTGCATTACCATTACGGGCACTGTGATTTCCTCTACCGGTTTTGCCATTTTAGTGTGGGCTAATGATTGCAATGCCCGCAATGAAACCGATTTTAAAGCCAATGGATCAACTTCCATAAAATGGCGCGCTGTGCCGAAATATTTCACCGGTATTTTATCTAAGTTAATATAGGAGGTAACGGGAATTCTCAAGCGTGGGAAACGTTGGCCGTGTTTAGAAATAAGCCGCTTCAGATATTTAAATAGACGCGGATGCCGAGCCAATTGGAAAGTGTCTTCAGAAGTGAGGTCGGCAAAAGTCTGGCACACTACACTGTTCAAGCGTTCATCTTTGGCCGCCATATAAAAAGCCACAATCCCTCCTTGGCTGCTACCCATCAGGTTTACTTTATTATTAAAGCGATCAATGGCGTAGGTAATTACATTTTCCGCATCGGTCATTATTTCGCTAATGGTATAATCTCCTCTTATGCCTTCGCTTTGCCCGTGCCCGCGGGGATCAAATGCCACAATGTTATAGCCGGTAAGTCCCAGTTTGTAAAGTAAATCGCCATAGCAGAGGCCATAGATGGCCGTGCCGGGAATAAACACGATGGTAGGAGCAGTAGGGGCGTATTCAAATACATCCACATGTAGTTTTAAGCCATCTGAGATAACCGTATCAGTTTTAAAATATTCATGCACTCGCGGATAATCAAGCGTTTCGGAAATAAAATCGAAGTAGTCATGTAAATTTTGAAAAGTTTTTCTGTTAGATACAAACATGGTAAGCTGTTTTGGAGGGCAGATAAAATAAAGAAAACTCGGCAAATTTTTGTTCTACTCTTTAAGACCCTGTTTCAACATGCCTTTGGCAATAAAATATTGGGCGGTAATGTAAAGCGTCATAATAAAAATACCTGCTGTCGGGAATGGCTGAATAAATTTATTGACAGCTATGATTGAATCGGAAAACATAAAGAGAAGTGCCCCACCAAAGACTAAGGCAAAGCTGATATCATTTACTCTTTTGTAGCGGTTAAGAGAGAAAAATACCATCAATGCAATGGTGGCGGAATAGATTAGCACCGGCACTAGGAAGGGCTTGGTTTCTACCTTGTTACCAATAGCAGGGATCAGGAGATACAATAAAGCTCCCATGTAAAGAAGCAGCGGGAGAAATACCCAGAACTTACGAGAGAGCAAGGTTTTGGCGTTTTTGTCAGTGACCCGTGCAAAAGCGATGCTGTATAAAATGTGTGTCAAAAGGAATCCTGCCAGCCCTACCAGGAAAAAATTTGGGTCTTTGGGTAATCCCATTAAACTAATATCACCGGCATTGGAAGGCACAAACATGAGTGCCACATCTCCCACCCAACTGAAAATGAAAGCAGCAACCATCAATTTATGCGTGGTGGTAGCCGAACCAATAATATGGCGGGTAAAATAAAGAATGAGCACTAACATGAGTAAGGGCTTGCTGAAAAAGCGCACGGCTACATTTCCGGTACACTCGGCAAACAACTCTATGGCAGCTACTGCGAAATACACATACGCTAAGGACTTCGTCATACAAAAAAGTTTTTTGAAGATAAAATCTCTTCTTGAAAAGCGATAGGTAAGCCGCAAAAGAAATAAGCCGAACCTGCCAAAACATCAATAAAATAAATCACTTCGGACATTTCGTTCTGTCATTTTTGCAAAGAGATTAGAGGTGATTTCGTTCCTTAATCCGATGTTGTCTGCTGTATGAAGATGATGAAAGCCTTGCCAGTCCTGCGTTTTGTTTATGTTAGGTTAACAAAAGTTTTTTGATTTTTCCACCACTAATGATATATTTTTGCAGACATATTCGACATTGGCACTTATTCTGCTAAAGGCAAGGTGTCAATCATTTTTTAACTATTTAAAAAACCATTCAAATCATGGCAACAAACAACATTCAAGACACGCTGAAGAAATATTTCTATTCAGGCGTTGGTCTGGCAGCAAGCACTGCAGACGTAGTTCAAAAATCAGTTAACGACCTCGTAAAAAAAGGAAAAGTAAGCGAAGCTGACGGAAGGAAAATTATCGGTGAAGCCATTAAAAAGGCAGACGCTAAAAGACCCGAAATCGAAGCTAAGTACAACGAAACTGTACACAAGTTTGTGAAACTGACCAACTCTGAAATTGACAAACTTCAGAAGAAAATCTCAAAATTGGAGAGCCAGCTAACTATCAGAAAAGGCGGCTCTACAGCGGCAAAAGCCAGTGCAAAGCCAACTCCTAAAAAAGCCACTAAGAAAAAAGTAGCTAAAAGAGTTTCTAAGCCTGTTACCGCAAAGACCCCTACCCCTCCAACTGCTTAATTACTTGTAGTGAAAAGTTTGAAAATGCCGTCTGTTTTGGATGGCATTTTTCTTTTTTACAAGTTACTTTTTACTTTTAATGCAAGATGATTCTCAACACTACGTTTCGCAACATCAACCGAACCCGTGAAATACTCGGCATATTAATAAAATATGGGTTTGAGGATTTCATCGCCAATTCTACACTTCGGAATTTAGTCACTGAGCGGATGCGTATAAAATGGTTGCGCAGTAACAAGCCGGTAGTCGAAACTACTCGATGGGAAAAAGTGCGAATGGCTGCGGAGGAATTAGGGCCTACCTTTATCAAATTAGCACAGATACTCAGCAACCGACCCGATATTATTCCCGAAGAATTAGTGCGAGAATTTGAAAAATTACAAGACCGGGTTCCTCCATTTGAGTTTGCAAAGGCGAAAGCGATTATTGAAAAAGAAACGAAACGGAAATTAGACGATGTGTTTGAAGAGTTTAGCGAAACTCCGATGGCTTCTGCCTCTATAGGTCAGGTGCACCGCGCCAAGTTACGCACCGGTGAGGATGTGGTGGTGAAAGTGCAACGGCCTCTTGTCCGCGATTTAATTGAGCAAGACCTCAGCATTATTAAAGAAGGGGTCAGAAGAATGGATCGCTACCTGAAAAAGCAGGGGGTGCTCAATGGCGAAGAGGTGGTGCGTGTTTTTGAACGAGCCATCAGCAAGGAACTTGATTATAGAAATGAAGCCCGGAATATTGAACGGTTTCGCTCTACGTACAAGCATTGCACCGACTTTTATGTGCCCAAGCCCTACCGGGAATTCTCTACAGATAGGGTGCTGATCATGGAGTTTATGAAGGGCTGTAAAATTACTGATGTAAAGCAGCTACGCGAATGGGGGATAAGTCCGGCACGAATTGTTGAAAAGGGGATGGATATATACCTGTCTCAGATTTTTGAGTACGGTTATTTTCATGGCGATCCGCATCCGGGAAATATATTGGTTAATGAAGAAGGGACTATCATCTTGTTGGATTTTGGCATGGTGGGGCAGTTGATGAAAAAGGATAAATATGCTTTTGCCGGAATTTTTATTGCTATGTCCAGACACGATGCGCGTGAAATGGCTGCTCAGATGCGAAAATTAGCGGTAGAGGATAATATTACGGACATGCGCCAGTTTGTATATGACCTGAATGATTTAATAGAAGATTATGCCTATTTAGATGTAGGGGAAAGTTCTATTCAGGATGTTATACAGCGGTTACAGAAAGTGATGTACGACTATCATATCACCGTTCCCGGTGGTGTGTTTATCATTTTCAGAGCATTTGCCATTTTAGAAGGGATCGGAAAAAAAATGCACCCGAATTTCAAGACATACGAGTTTATACGACCTTACGGACAGCGATTACTCACGGAGCAGTTAAAGCCGGAGAACCTTGCTCATGAGGCCTCTGAACGCTTATCTAACATGACCGGCTTTCTCAATAGTTTTCCGATAGAAGTGAGAGGCATTCTTCAAAAAATATCTAAAGGCAAACTTCATTCTGAAGTGGAATTGCAGGGGTACGGATATGCTCTTAAAAAATGGGATAGCATCAGCACCCGCACCGGCTTGGTATATATTATCTGCGCTCTCATGATTAGCTCGTCTATTGCACTTTTAGGTACTTATCCGGAGGATTTGAAATTCTATTATGGGATTAATAAATGGAGCTTTATGGGGTACTCTTGTGCGGGATTCTTTTTCCTCGTTTGGATATATGCCATCATCCGCAGAAAAGTGTACAAATAAAAAAAGCCCTCTGAATTTCAGAGAGCTTTTTTTATTTGCTTTCAAGCAATTATTTGATTACTACAAACTTGTTTTGTTGCACCAGTTGATTATTGCCATCCATGATCTTATAGATATAATTTCCTTTGGCAAGGTTGGCGATATTTACGGTAGAGGTTTGACCGTCTAATGTAGTGCTGTTCACCATTCTGCCGGTTACATCTAACACGGTGAAAGTGTATCCGGAAATGTTTTTATCTGCGGAAATAGTAAGCACATCTGAAGCCGGGTTAGGGAATACGTTAAGTGCTATGTTGCCTATTTCGTTGATGCCAACCGGGGTAACAGTGACTGTTACTTGGGCACATGCAGTTACCATTCCACATCCTTCCCCTCTTACAAAGTAGGTAGTGGTAGTAGCCGGAGTAACTGTTAAGGTAGCGCCAGTTCCAACCTGAGTGCCACCGCAAGAACCGGAATACCATGTCCACTGACCATTACCCAGAGAGCCTCCGGTTAAGCTGAGAGTATCACTTTGCCCCTGTAAGATGGTAGCAGAAGTTGCCGTAGCTGAAGTTGGTGAGGTGGGTGCTGTACAAGGTGATGAACCGCCTACATATCCCAAACTTACTGCATCAACATTAAGTATAGAGCCTGCACGAGGTTGGTTGCCACTTGACATAAACTGTATCTCTAAGGTATCTATTGTTCCGGTAGTGTCTGAATAGTTACTGGTTAGAGGAATAAATACATTATACCATTGACCGGCTGTGCCTGTCAGTTGCAAACCTCCGCCAAGTACCCAAGTCCCTCCTAATTTGTGTGCTGCAATGGATAGGAAGGCGGTGTCATT
>CAZQYO010000085.1:0-10331 GCA_964597415.1 uncultured Chitinophaga sp. | reverse complement strand
CCGGCTGACATAGCACATTGGCGGTAGTTATAATTTGGTCTGGAATCGGGGGTGTCCAACTGGCTAATATCTCAGCACCTATATCATCAGAGCCACAAGAATTACCATAAAAGTCGCCCACCCAAGCGTTGCCTACCGTTGGGGGAGATACTAAAGAAAGACAAGGTGCAATTACCCGGTAATTAATATTACTGCTGATCACATAAGGTCCGCAATGCTGATCCTCAGCCGAACAGCCGCACAAAATATTATGACTGCAACCACATCCTCCATCATATATATAACTACTACACTGATCACAAGCCCAAGAAAATGTTCCCGTAGAGAGATAACAGTCAAAACAGTCATCCTCCCATCCCTCTCCTCTCAATTGCATAAACTGAGGGACTGCCTGTGGCGTAGAACCTACCGTGCCAAAAGTGTGGTTAAAAAGATTGTAATCCTGAGGATTCACCCATCCGTAGTTGCTGGTATTTACTCCCAGTGTAGCTCCTCCCTGCCATCCGAGACTCATTCCATTTACATCGCCCCACCATATCCATCGAAATTCGTTGGCATTCAATTCCCCGGTAATAGGGTCGTCCACGCTTTCTACCCACGAATAGCCGACTGTCATTTGCAAGTTCATTGCTCCATCATTGTAAGTTTGAGCATCACTGCTATGGAATAAAAGAACGCAGAAAAGAGAAATGAGAGAAAAATATTTGGAAGAGGTAAATTTCAGTTTCATGTGCTTGGATTTATGATTTCAGCTAACAGTTTAGGTTTTCTATCAATGCGCGTTATCATTGTTCGGATAGGTGCCGGCCTTAGTTTCTTTCAAAATGCGAATAGTGTACTCGCGATATGTCTTTGTGTCAAACGAATCGGGAAATTTATAATCCTTGCCATACAGTCGGTTAAATTCATCGGGCTTAAATACAAAATACCAGTTGCGTAATTGAAGCTGATAATTGTAGTCATCCATCACCGGATTTCCCGAATCCTTTTTATGCGGTTTGTTTAACTCAATAGCTTGACCAATAAACCTCGGCAGATAAGGCAGTGTATAATAGCCGGTGTAATAAGGATTTAATGCCGTCATTTCAGGGGCATTCAGAAAATGCTCATATTCTTCCGGATAGAGTCTTTGCCAAGTTCCTACTTTCTGTTCGTACACACTTAATTCCTGATCATAATCTTTTCTTAAATCAGGCAGTGGAAAATGTGGAAACAACTGCTTCTTTTTTTCATCGGAAATACCGGAAGCCTTGTACCATTGGTAAAGAGAGTGTTGAAAAATTTTTTCAGCAGCAGGCACCTTAATTCCTAAAGTTACCCAGGCTATATTCAATTTTTTTATTTCAGGTAGCTCATTAAAACTTTTCCATTCCTTAGGAAACTCGCTTACCCATGTATTGATATCCGCGATGGAATAATCCTCTTTAGAAACCACCTGCCATAAATGCGGCAAACTGCGACTGATGTCTTCTTTCGAAATTTTAGCGGTCTCAAAAACTGATTCAAAAGGGTTATTCGGCAATGCTGCCGAAACGCTGATCCCAATGAACAAAAACAGGAGAACGTAAATTAGTTTACATCTGTTTTTTAACGGGTAAAATAGACTCATAGTGTAAAATCTGTTTGGTATATGATGAGTAAATATAAAAGAAAGCGGTTAAAAAAATCTTTTGCCAAAGCCCTACTTTCTATTCGGGCGAATTGTTAAAAAAAATTCCCCTCAACGATCCGCTTTTGAGGATAAAATAATATCTAAAAACAAGGTCTGAGGGCGCATTTTTGTTACATTCGCACCTGCCCCAAACGGGTGGACACAGTTTCATTGCTAAATCATTAAACATGAGTTCAGAACCAGCCGATATTATTATGGAAGAAACTAAAAAGAAGGCAGACTATTCAGCCAGTAGCATTCAGGTATTAGAAGGATTGGAAGCTGTGCGTAAACGCCCGGCTATGTATATTGGAGATACCGGATTAAAAGGACTTCACCATTTAGTTTATGAAGTGGTGGACAACTCCATTGACGAAGCCTTGGCCGGTCATTGTAAAAATATTTACGTTACCATTTTAGAGAACAACTCTATTCAGGTAAAAGATGATGGCCGTGGTATCCCGGTGGATATGCACGAAAAAGAAGGACGCAGTGCCTTAGAGGTGGTAATGACGGTGCTCCATGCCGGGGGCAAATTCGATAAAGATTCTTACAAAGTATCCGGTGGTTTGCACGGGGTAGGGGTTTCTTGTGTGAATGCGCTTTCCGCTCACATGACAGTAGATGTTCATCGGGAAGGGAAGCACTATATTCAGGAATACGAACAAGGGAAGCCGCTCTATTCTGTCAAGGAAGTTGGCTCTTCTGATTACCGAGGTACTATTGTCACCTTCCAGCCGGATGCTACCATTTTCACCTCCACCATTTATAGTTATGATACGCTCTCCGCACGTTTAAGAGAGTTGGCTTTTCTCAACAAAGGAATCCATCTTTACATTACCGATCAGCGCAGTAAAAAAGACGATGGCTCTTTCCCTTCCAATCATTTTCACAGTGAAGGCGGCTTGCAGGAATTTGTAAAATACCTCGACAGTACGCGCGAAGCCTTAATTCCCGAACCTATCTATGTAGAAGGTTTGAGAGATAGTATTTCGGTAGAAGTAGCACTGCAATACAACACCTCTTACAATGAAAATGTACACAGCTATGTCAACAACATTAACACCATTGAAGGAGGAACACACGTAGCCGGATTTCGCAGAGCACTAACCCGCACCTTCAAATCGTTTGGAGAAAAGAATAAGCTTTTTGAAAAACTGAAAATGGAAATCAGCGGAGACGATTTCCGCGAGGGACTTACTTCGGTGATATCTATAAAAGTACCCGAGCCACAGTTTGAAGGGCAAACCAAAACCAAGTTAGGAAACAACGAAGTAGCCGGTGCGGTAGAAACCATATTTGGGGAAGCACTTCAAAATTATTTGGAAGAAAATCCAAAACAGGCTAAACTGATTTTCGATAAAGTGGTATTAGCCGCTACAGCGCGCCATGCTGCCCGAAAGGCGCGTGAGTTAGTGCAGCGCAAAGGAGCTTTCAGCGGAGGCGGACTGCCCGGCAAGTTAGCCGACTGTGCCAGCAAAGATCCGGATGAAAGTGAATTATTTCTGGTGGAGGGCGACTCGGCAGGCGGTACTGCCAAGCAAGGTCGCAACCGACACTTCCAAGCTATTTTGCCTCTTCGCGGAAAAATACTGAACGTGGAAAAAGCGATGGAGCACAAAATTTATGAGAACGAGGAAATCCGCAACATGTTCACGGCATTGGGAGTGAAAATAGGCACCGTTGAAGACAGCAAGGCACTCGATACTTCAAAACTTCGCTATGCCAAGGTGGTGATTATGTGTGATGCCGATGTGGACGGTTCTCACATCAGTACACTTATTCTTACTTTCTTCTTCCGGTATATGAAAGAGTTGGTAGAAGGCGGCAACATTTACATTGCCCAACCTCCGCTTTATTTGGTCAAAAAAGGAAAAGAACAAATCTATTGTTGGACCGAAGTGCAACGCGATGCAGCGACTAAGGAATTAGCCAAAGGGGGTAGCGAAGCTTCTGTACATGTGCAGCGTTACAAAGGTCTCGGGGAGATGAATGCCGAACAACTTTGGGAAACCACCATGAATCCCGAAACCCGTACTTTAAAGCAAGTCACCATTGACAGTGCTGCTGAAGCAGATGTCGTGTTCAGTATGTTGATGGGTGATGAAGTGCCTCCGCGCAGAGAGTTTATTGAAAATCACGCCAAGTTTGCGAGAATTGATGTGTAACTTCTGAATGGACATTCTTCCATCTTATAAAAAAGCTACTCTTTGCAAAGAGTAGCTTTTTTATTGAAATGTCGGGCACAATAAATCAGTTTGCTGCTCTTTCATCCTCTAAAAATCTTTCAGCGGCTTTGCGAGAAAAAAGTTTCTACGAACCCCAGGTCTTCACCACCTGCCGCACCATGTTGCTATAAAAAGATTTTCCGCCCAGCTCTTTGAATCGCTGCCCGTGTTTCAACCAGTCGCGCTTACCCAAGCGAACAAAAATTAAATGCTTAGAAGGAATTACACTCACATACTGCCCTTTTAAACCATCGGCAGCAAAGTCTCCTAACCCATCTACATTTCTAAGCCACCATAAGTACCCGTTATGGGTTTGGAGTTTTCCATTTTCTTGAGGCAAGTTATGAGGCGTTAAAGAAGCGGTGACAAAAGACGTATCCACTATTTGCCGTCCGAACCAGTTCCCCTTATGTTCATACAACATACCAATGCGCGAAAGATCGCGAGCATCGGAATGAAAACAACAATAGGTTCTTTCTACCCCATCCTTTCGATTATCAATACTCCATTTCGCAGCATGTGCCGCCCCTATGGGCTGCCATAGTTTTTGAGAAGCATAATCGCTCATGTTCATACCCACTGCGTTCTGCAAAGCGAGAGTCAGAATTTCCGGATCGCAGTTTTTATACCGAAACTCCGTGCCCGGTGGCTTGACTACCTTAAATGAATTGATGAGTTTGGGAATATTGTTTCCGTAATAAATCCGAGCGGTTCCTCCGGCCGGGTTCAGGTTGTCGCGGTAGTTTACTCCCGAACTCATCCGCAGCAAATCTTTAAAAGTGATGGTGCTCAAACCCTCTTTTCGGTATGGGGCATAGTAGTGACAAACCGGTTCTTCCAAGCTTTTAATCTTCCCTTCTTTAAGTGCCACACCGGTGAGAATACTGACAATAGATTTAGTCACCGAAAAAGGATTAGTGAGACTGCTGTCGCTATATCCTGTTGCATACCATTCGCAAAGCAAGCTATCCTCTTTCAGCACCAAGAAAGCTACCGTGCGAGATTTTTTCAACAGATACCACAGCGAATCAGGTATGTCCGATTGATTATAGTTGGCCGCTACAGAAAGCGGGCGGATAGTTCCATTCTTCACCTGGCGCAAAGGCATGGTTCTCTCCATCTTCACGCTCGGGTCGTTTAAGAAAATACTGCGCACGAAATAGGGGTTGCAGGAAGAAAAAAGACACCCGCTAAGAAAGAGTAGAAATAGTTTAGACATTATACCAATAGAAATTCAAAAGCTGCGAAAATAGAGAATGGATGGTAGCCCGAAAAATAAACATACAGTGAAGTACCCTTGAGCAACAGTCTGCACTAAGAAGAACGGAATACAATCAGGCGCGGTAGCCGCAAAGCCGCTTTATTGAGCAACAATAATCCACTTTCGGTACCATTTCTCTCCATCCCGCTAATGAGAATCAAACAAAGCACACTAACCTCTCCTTCTACCCCTTTACAAATCACCTTTAACACACTATCTTATAAGGGAATTAGTATTTTGGTGCAAGCATTTCAGCAATGAGGCGATTTTACATTCTATTCTTAATTATTTTTTCTACTGCCGGGTTAATGGCGCAGAGTGTATTGCTGCCCGGCAAATACAGCGGCTCTCAGGCTGGCAATATATGGCCCGGCACCGACTTAATATGGCAAAAACAGTTCAATGCCCTCCCTGCCTTTATTGAATTCCACGATGGCATGGAGCCGGAAGTCAGCACCTTCTTTACCTATCTTCAAAAGAAATTTCAGTTGCCGGCTGCCATCACCTTTCAGCCTATCTCGATTGAAAGCGATGACCGAAACTGGAGGCATGTAAAGTATCAAATGCAGGTGAGCGGAGTGCCTGTCTTCAACGGCATTTTTGTTCTACACATTTATAACGACCGCGTAAAAAAATACAATGGCTATGTGTTCACCAATATTTCGGTGCCTACCGTGCCTACCCTTGATCCATCCGATGCCCTGCATTATGCTCTCGCAGAAATTGGTGCGCAAGAATACAAATGGCAATTACCGCAAGAAGAGCAGTTCCTGAAAAAAGAATCGGGCAATGAGCAGGCTACCTTTTACCCCAAAGGCGAGTTGATGATTCTTCAAATCGGAAACAATTCTTCTTCCGTATTCAAATTGGTTTGGCGCTTTGATGTGTATGCCCAGCAACCCATGGGTCGCTGGTACGTGTATGTAGATGCCACTAACGGAGAAATAGTAAAAAAGACTTCGCGCATTTGCACCGCCAACACCAACGGCACTGCCGTTACTGCTTACCGAGGGAACCGAAGCATAGTAGCCGATAGCTACAATGGCTCGTATCGCCTGCGCGAAACCACACGAGGCTTAGGCATCCGCACCTACAATATGCTAAAGGGTACCAGCTATGGCAACTCCGTAGATTTTACCGATGCCGATAATTACTGGAACAATGTGAACGCCAACAAAGACCAATATGCCGGAGATGCTCATTGGGGAGCCGAAATGACTTACGATTTCTACCAGAGTATGGGAAGAAACTCCATTGACAACAACGGCTTTGCGCTGAACTTGTATGTGCACTACAACACTAATTACGTGAATGCCTTTTGGGACGGCACCCGCATGACTTTCGGAGATGGGAACAGTTCGTACAATCCCCTCACTTCATTAGATGTAACCGGACATGAAATTTCGCACGGCTTAGATGAACACACCGCCAACCTCGACTATCAGGATGAAGCTGGAGCTTTGAATGAATCCTTCAGCGATATTTTTGGCACTTGTGTAGAGTGGTTTGCCGATTCCACTAAGGGAAACTGGCTGATGGCAGAAGATTTAGGAAACCCTTTCCGCAGCATGAGCAACCCGAAAGCGTATGGCGACCCCGATACTTATCACGGCACTAACTGGTATAACGGAACAGGAGATTACGGTGGTGTGCATACCAATAGCGGAGTGCAAAACAACTGGTTTTACCGCTTGAGCATGGGCGGCAGCGGCACAAACGATTTAGGAAATGCCTTCAACGTCACCGGCCTGGGTTTAAATAAAGCTAAACAGATTGCCTGGCGCAACATGGTGTATTATCTAACTAACACGGCTGACTATGCCGATGCGCGCTTTTACGCTATTCAATCTGCCAACGATATTTACGGAGCCTGCTCTCCGGAAGCTATCAGCACTACCAAAGCATGGTATGCCGTAGGCGTAGGAGCCGATTTTTCAGGAGGAGCCGATGCGCAGTTCACGCTCTCTTCTTCTTCGGGCTGTTCGGCTCCCTTCACTGTTAACTTTACCAATGGCAGTAGCAATTCCAATTCCTATTGGTGGGATTTTGGCGATGGCACCACCTCTACCGTTCTCAACCCCACTCATACTTATACCGCTTTCGGCAATTATACCGTTCGCTTAGTAGCAGATGGCGGCATTTGCGGAACCGACAGTGTAGTGGCTCCCAATGCGGTGAGTGTGCAATCTACCAATCCCTGCATAGTCATATTGCCTACCAACGGCACTTATCAAATGCAGACCGCTTGTGCCGGAACTATCTATGACGATGGCGGGCCAAGCGGCATGTATAGCGGTAACTCTAACAGCACCGTGACCATTGCCCCTCCGGGAGCCGCTTCCGTTACCTTGCATTTCTCCGGCTTTGGAATGGAAAATACCTACGACTTCCTGTATGTATATGACGGCCCCAACACTACCAGTCCGGTGATAGGCTCTTACACCGGCAATACGATTCCTGCCAATATCACTTCTTCGGGTCCCGCTATTACTATCCGCCAATACTCGGATGTGTATGTAGAAGATAGCGGCTTTGCCATCAGTTGGATATGCAACCAGCCGAGCAGCCCTCCGGTAGCTAACTTTAAAGCCGATGTTACCCAAAGTTGCAGTGGCCATATTCAGTTTACCGACTTAACCAGCGGAGGCGTGTATGGCTGGCTTTGGAATTTTGGCGATGGCACTACTTCTACCCTCCAACATCCTTTACACAGCTACACCGCCAATGGCACTTATACCGTATCTCTCACTGCTACCAACGGCTTCGGCTCTAACACGGTGACAAAGAATAATTATATCAGCATCAACAAACCTGCGGGGCCGGCAGTGGCCAGTGCCAATTCCTGCGGGCCTTCTGCTTTTACCCTACAGGCCAATGGAGGCGACTCTATCACTTGGTATAACCAATCGGGCACTGCCGTCTATCAGGGAAATCCCTATACCACTTCCCTTATCAATAGCAGTACTACTTATTATGCCGAAGAAAAAATCATCCAGCCTTCTTACTATGCCGGCCCTGCTGACAACACGATTGGTGGAGGGGCAATTTTTACTAATCCTGCCAGAGGCTTGATATTTGATGTGTACAAAAACAGCACCTTAGTAAGCGTGTTGATATATGCCCAAGACGATGGCTTCCGCACCATTCAATACCGCGACTCGGCAGGGGGGGTGATAGCCGAGAAAACGGTCTTCATTCCCAACGGAGAAAGCCGCATCACCTTAAACCTCGCGCTCACTCCCGGCAGTTCCTACCAGTTAGGCGTTCGCGATACGCTGAATTTATTCCGCAACAGCGCAGGCGCCAACTACCCTTACACTGATGCCAACGGCATAGTGAGTATTACCGGCAACAATGCCACCAATGCTCCGGGCTATTACTACTTTTTTTACGACTGGGAAGTGCGGGAACAGGCTTGCCTTTCGGAGCGCACCCCGGTGGCTCTAAATATTCACTCCCTTCCAACCGTCAGCGGCACTTCTACCAATGTCAGTTGCAATGGGGGGAATGACGGCAGCATTACCGCCATTGCTGCTGGCGGCAGCGGCTCTTACAACTTTCAATGGAACACCGGCCAAAGTTTAGACCCTATTGCAGGGCTTAGTGCCGGTACATACACCGTGACTGCACAGGATAGTTATAACTGTTCCGCCACTGCGGCTTTCAGTATTACTGAACCTGCGGCATTGAGCGCAATGACTACCGCCACTCCCGATACCTGCAACCGCACCGTAGGCACTGTGCAGGTGAGTGTAAGCGGGGGCACCGGCAACTACAATTATTACTGGAATACCGGCACCGTTACCGCTACTCAACTGCAACTTGCATCGGGAACTTATGAAGTGACCGTGGTAGATCAGAACAACTGCTCGGTAAGTGCCGATGCCACCGTTACCAATGATGGCTCCTTGACTGTTTCTATCTCTTCCACCGATGCGAAATGTTACGGAAACATGGATGGCGCGGCACAAACTTCGGTAAATCTGGGCACTGCTCCCCTCCTGTATTTATGGAGCACGGGCGATTCCGCTTCTGCGGTTTCAAATCTTTCGGCAGGTAGTTACACCGTGAGCATTACCGATGCCAATGGCTGCTCTACAGTGGCCACTGCCGTAGTGCAGCAACCGGCTGCGCTCACCGTAAGTGCCCTTACTACCGATGTTACCTGCTATGGTGAGGCCAACGGAACCGTGTCGCTTTCGGTCAGTGGCGGCACTCCCACTTATGCCATCCATTGGAGCGATTCAGTGATGCCCCCGCTTACCGAATTAGCCGCAGGCACATACAGCGTTACTATTACAGACAGCCACCAATGCACCGCAGCAGATACCATCACCATTGCCCAGCCGGACGAACTACAATTTGCCACTACGGCTACCGATGCCACTACCGGTCAAAACAACGGCACTATTACCGTGAGTAACATAAGCGGAGGCAGCGCTCCTTACAATTACCTGTGGAGCAACGGAGATACCACCAACCCCGCCATCCATCTGGCTGCCGGTACATTTACCGTATCGGTAACAGATCACAACGGCTGCCAAAAAACAGCGACTGTAATAGTGCCTCAAACCACCGGAATACACGATCCCAAAAACGATATTTCATTTCACTTGTATCCCAACCCCGCCAACGGCAACATCATTCTCTCCGCAACTGAAGTGCTGCCCGAAACTTCCATAGGGCTTCGCAACCTCTTAGGGCAATTATTGCTTTCTGCCCGGCTCACAGCTACCTCCACCGCCTTAGACCTCTCCTATTTGCCTTCGGGAGTTTATTTCATAGAACTGTATAAAGCGCAAACACTCCAAACCACGCTGCGCTTCGTAGTGAAGAAATAAGCGAAGCGCTGCCCCATTCTTTGGGTCGCTGCCACGAAAAAAATTTTAAATACTTGGCGCCTTACTGCGGTCACCTTCGGCACATCACTCTCCCACGGGCGTGTGATATGCCCCGGGTGGGCGCAGTAAGGCGCCATAAATTTTTAAAGCGTAATCAGAAGATGTTGATGAAGCCCAACTGTACCACTAAGCCTCTCGGGTATAGGGAGTAGGCTCTTTGGTCTGATGGCGTGAACGGATACAGTATGTTATAGGAAACTGTGATAGGGAAGAAGAAATTGCGGCTTTGCAGCAAATTGTAACCGACTCCTATCAATAAAGCGGGAATTGTTTTTTCTACTTTAGGTATG
>CAZQYO010000084.1:2665-10380 GCA_964597415.1 uncultured Chitinophaga sp. | reverse complement strand
ACGGCAAAGGAGTCTATGATAATATCATGATGGGCAATGATGTTGAACATAGCGCCTTGTTTACCCTGCGTAGCGGTGTCTTGAGTGGTGAAAACTTTACCGATGTCGCTGGACTGAGCACTGAGAGTGACATCTGCTCCCTCGCAGGCAGATTGATCGGCTCCGGCATTTACGGTATAAGGGGTAATTACTTTTACGGTGTAAGAGCCGCTGTCGCCCCCGCAATCGTTCAACGAGAAATTGGTGAGGGTAAAAGTGCCTAATGAATCGAAGATAACGGTGGTTTGACTGTTGGCTTCGTCAAGAATGGTTACTCCATCGGGAGCATCCCAGTTGTAATAGGTTTCTTTCAAATAACCAACGTTGTAGGTAACGGTATCGCCTAAGCAAACTTGTGTAGGCCCCGAGATATGCACACTTGGCAAGCCGATAATAGTAATCTTTTTAGAATTGGAATAAGGACCATAGCAACCAAAATTGACTTCGCGCACGTAGAAAATGTAGTCGTTTAAAACGGCTCCGGTAAAGTCCACCAGCAAAGGATTATATGGCCATGTGAAGGCATTGCCATTATTAATTCCGCTACTGGCCCACTCGTAGTCCGATGGGGGGTGCATGAACGGATCTACAAACAGGGATACTAATCCTAAGTTGCAATACACGGTATCTGCCGTAATAATGTGAGGCGGGTTTTGATCGGGCGCACCAATAATAATTCGAATCACACTGCCGGTTTGATTCCAGGGTTGGTAAGAGCAGTTGCTGACTATGCGCATGTAATAACTTCCCGGTGCCACGGGCAGTGAGTCGGCAGTAGAAGGCATGCACAAAACAAAATTCCCGCCTATACTGTCGGGATAAACTCCCAAACCACCGGAATTGACTAAACCAAAGCCTTGCATTTCGTGCAGTTCAATCGTCCACTTGTTGCAAGTGTCATAGTTTGCCTGAGTGTTCCACTGATTGGGATGAATAACAATGGTAGAACAAGAAGGATAGGGAATGCTGGTGGGCACACAGAAATGAATATCGGTGTGGTTGTTGGTGAGTTCGTCACATTGAGTGAGGCAGAAGGGACCGATGACCGAACCTATGACTGCCGGATTAGTAGAGCGCACCCGGATGTAATAACCGCAACCCGGTGGTACCGAGGCGGGAATCAACCCGGCCACATTTCCCGGTGGCATACTTGGAAAAGCCTGATTGGTGGGGTTATTTCCCAAATAGAACGGTTGGGCAAAACTGCCGGTAGAATCGGAAAGTTCAGCGATATAACTATTGCCTACATGAAATACCCCGAAGGAATTAAACTTTACATCAATCACACTGAGAATACAGGTGGTGTCATTGTCATTCATCACCGGTGCGCTATTGGTAACGATAGATTCCGGGCAGTCAATGATGCTGAAACAAATACTGGTATCGCCAATAATCATTGGCTCCGGGCTGATGCGGTTGATGCGAATGCGAAAGCAGTTGCCGGTTACATTATCCGGCACCTGAAATCCGATATAACCGTTGGTGTCGGGAGCAAAAACACTGAACACTCCTCCATCGTAAGGCGAGGAAAAATTACCATTGGCATCGCTCATTTGAATGCGATAAGTTCCGTCACAAAGAGGGGCGCTCAGGCTATATCCAATCGTCAGGAAATTATCCTGACAAATAGTAGTGGGAGAGATGAGGTTGATGGAGAGGTGCACCGGATGGTTTACCTCGTCATAAGTGCCCACGGCTATAATATCATCCAGGCCGAAAGAAACAGAGGAAGTGCCGCCACCACCGGGGTTGACCCAGCGAAAGCCCAACTCTAAGTTTTCGGCATTCTGAAAAGCGGGGTCTTGTATCACTTCATATTTCCACTTCGATTGGTTGTTGTATTTATTCTGGCCGGTTTTGATCCAAGGGCCACCGTTGTTGCGGTAATACACCTCTCCATAAGCGGCAGAGTTTCCTTCGCAAATCCAGAAGAAAGTAAAAATCACGTTGGTCATGCCGAGGGTGCAGAAGGCGCGGCCAATGTAGGCAAAGTGGTCAGAGGCGGTATTGGTATTCCAGTTGGCATTGGCAATATTGTTAGAGCCGGCAGCCGTTTCATCGTGTATGTGCAAATAGGTGGAGTGAGGTGCTCCATTGATTTGCCCACTCACCACACTGTCCTGTGAAGGGGTATTGCCATACAGCGGTTGGCCGTTGTATTCGCTATTGATAATCCAGCTATTGTTGCCGGTGTTAGTACCCACTCCGCCACTGTCTAAATTCATTACATTATTGCTGTTCTCGAAGGTCTCGGTGAGCAATAATATTTGCTGTTGAGCAAATGAAAACTGCATCAAAAAAGCGGTAAAGGCAAGCGTTAAAATTTTCCTCACTGTTTGAATTTATTTTCCCCCATGGGGTTAAGGTGTTTTCTAATCTTCATTAATCAATTGGCCATCTAACTCTCCAATTACTTTAAATACGGTTCTTCTGTTCAACTGATGGCAGGGACAATCGCCACTCTGATCCGAAGGGCAATCCGGGTATTTGGAGCAGTCTTCCAGCGTTTGCGTTTCTCCATAACCCTTAGCAATAATTCTATCCTTCGAAATTCCCTTTTCATTGGTCAGATAGTTGACACAACTCTCTGCTCTCTTTTGCGACAAGCTCAGGTTGTACTCCTCAGAGCCACGCGAATCGGTGTGTGAGCCTAATTCAATGATGATGGTGGGGTTTTCTATCAAGAGGCGATAGAGCGTATCCAGCGTTGCCTTTGACTCCGGTCGTAAATCCCATTTGTCGAAGTCATAGTAAATATTGTTGAGGCGATAAGCCTTGTCTTTCTCTAATTTCTTCAGATACAAATTCACTTCGAGTGTATCGCTTTTGTTGATGCCCTCTGTACTGAAACTTTGAGAAGAAGCAAAGTAGCCGCTCTTGGAAGCCGTTACCTTGTACAACTTTTCAGCCTTGATGTCGAAGAAATAAGGGGTTTCGCCTTTTGAGGTATCGGAGTTAATGGTTACATCCGATTCGCTCAGGTTCTCACTGCGCAGCGAAAGATTAATGGCGGCTCCTGAAATCAACTCCTTGGTAGAGTCGTCATATACCCGCCCTTTTACGGCTAAGTAAATACGGTGGTCGTAGGTGTAGTGAAAAATATCATAGCAGCAGGTTTTCCCGCGCACACTAAAAATACCCGGACGGTTCGATACAAAGTATCCATTCTCGCTGTTTTTGCCAAAGCGGAAATAATTATCATCGCAGGAAGAGTTGAAAGGCGCACCGAGATTTTCGGCTGTTCCGCTAAATCTCCCGGTGGCATCGCCCTTTATCTTGTATATATCCGCGCCTCCCATGCTTATCCATCCATTTGAACTGAAATACAAAGTGCCGCTTGGCGAATCGTAAAAGGGAGTGACTTCCTCTCGGTCGGTGTTGACTTTGTTACCGGCATTGCGGGGAGTCAAATACTCTCCTTTTTTGCTGATAACACTATACCAAATATCGTTTCCTCCTCTGCCGCCTTCCCGATTGGATACAAAATACAGCACCTCATTTCCATTGCCCAGCTTGGCAGGGAATGGTTGTGTGTTAGTAGAACCTTTCTGATTAATCTGGTCGTTCAACTTTACCCCCGCAGCCCAGTCTCCCTCTTTCTTTTCACTCACATATATTTCGCAGTTGGGCTGTAGTAAACCATCGCAAATGGTGTAGTACATTTTATTGCCTTCTTCGTTAAATGCGGGGTTCGAGATGTGTTTACCTTTTTCCGTCAGTTTAGTAAACTGTTCTGCTACGGAATACGAGTCACCGTTCACTTGACTCACATACATTTTCATCAGCACGTTTTCCTTTTTCTCATCACTTCTATCGACTTTAATGTAGAGTACGGTATCGGAGTGAATAGAAGCGAAGAACAGCGAGTCCCCATCCAAAGCCGGAGCCATATCTCCATAATTAGAATTTACCTCCTTCCCCAAGTGATTCACTTTTACCGAGGGGTCGGGTTTCGCTTCGCTGATGGCAAAGCTGCATCCCTGTGATTCTATCTTTGCCCACTTTTTATATTTAGAAGCATCGGCTTCGCGGTATATTTTTTTGAAATGCTCAAACATAGAGATAGCCTCCCGGTAGTTTCCGGTCATCTTCACCATCAGCGCAGCGTAATAAAGTGCTATGGTGTTGCCGGTGCTATCGGCCTCATAAGCCTGCTTAAAATAAGTAGCGGCACTTTCATAATCGCGAGCTAAGAAATAAGATTGCGCTAATGGAAACAGCACTGATTTTTCGGAAGGGTCATTCTTTAGAATTTCCTGATAAAGGTCGGTGGCGGAGAAAATGCTGCCTTCTTTAAAAGCGTCATTGGCCGCTTTGAGATATTTCCGCTTGTTGAATTTCTCATCTGCCGCATGGCTAAATAAACAAGAGGTAAGCAGTAAGGAGATAAAAAACAGTTTTATGCTAATCTTCATTATGGTTCAGCGTTATAGATTCTTTAATTTTCTACATCATCGGGCAAGGCACCAAAATCGGATAACTAAGGCTTTTGGTTTTCAGAATACCCGTATAGATAATGGCGATTTCAAAACCCCCGCGTCCATTTGTCGCGGGCTTTAGGGAGGATACATTGATGTCGTAAGCGGCCATGACGCGCACTTTGTAGTATTCGAGTCCGGCACTGATAATTGCTGCATCTTTGAGTCGGTACCAAGCCCCTATGCTGGTCACTAATTCACTTTTACCGGCATTCATGTGGTATTCAAAACCGGTTCCAAAGTTTATTTCCTGCGCCTTGTTCTGATACTGGTATATGAAATTGGGAGTGATGTAAAAGTTTTTCATCGCTCTGATGCGCAAGCCTTCATGCACCGTAAACCGAGGAGCTAATTTTACGGATTTATCTCCTAAAAAAGATTCTTTTGCCGGAACGAGATGATATACTGTAAAGCCGGTCATAATACCGAGAACGTCTTTGATAGTGGATTGATGCAGAAAGCCCGCCTGCATATCGAAATATCCAACGTTGGGCTTAGAAATATTCTCTCCGCTGGCAATGGAAAGATCAAAATCGCCATTGCTGAATTGAGAAGGGAAGGCTAATTGCTGATATTTCAAACTCTTTTGGGTATAGCCCAACTGAATGCCTATGCCCAGAAAGTGTTTATGCTGCTTATCTAACCCCTTGTGAAAGGCGGCAGAAATCATCCCTGAATTCATGGTTAATTTTCCATCTCCCGACTTATCGCCTACAAATACTCCACCGACACCGAAAATGTCATTCTTCAATTTAGTTTGAAGCAATTTCATGTCGAACGAAGCGGAGTAAGTATTAAAAGCGGTGGAGATGCTCCGCCATTGATTTCTATAGATGCCCGCTACGCGATAAGAGCCGTCATTTATACCTGAAAGAGCGGGGTTCAGGTTGAGCGGACTGGCATAAAACATACTGAAATGAATATCTTGACCGTAAGCAAAACTGACTGCGAGAAAAGAAAGGGAAAGAAGACGTAGATGTATTTTCAATGCGGCTGATTTTGTGAGGCAATAAAAATAGGAAATGCCTGTGGTTTCCAAAACTAAAAGAGATTACTTAATAACATGATGCTCTATTTTCCTGTTTGAGGCACTCTATGAAACTTTCTTTGACTCCTACTGAACATTTGGAAGTCCGGTAATGCTTTAGCGATAGGTTCTAATAAGCTATAAGGAAGTCCACATAACCCATAATGTGATCCTTAATAACCTGTAATGAGGTTCTTATAGCCTATTCGGACAGTATTATAAATCGTCTGAGCACTACTGAAATAGTGGAGCATTATTGGTGAAAAGGCAAATGGAAGAGGGAAAGGCAATCATTTTTTCCTTTAAACTTTGACTATATTTGTTGCGTTTGAAATCAAAATATTTACATGAAGAAAGTTTCCATTTTAGCTCTGGGTTTGTTTTTTCTGCACCATTTACCGGCTCAGTCGCCTCAATGGAATAGTGATATTGCCCCTATACTTTATGAGAATTGCACGGTTTGCCACCATGAAGGAGGGTTGGCACCTTTCTCGTTGACACATTATAGCGATGCTTACGCAAAGCGCTTAAGTATTATTACTGCAATTTCTACGGGAGAAATGCCCCCCTGGCCCCCCGATGCTGACTATGTTCATTTTAAGGGAGAGCGGTATCTGACAAACACTCAGGTTACCAAAATTAATGCTTGGGTAACGGCCGGTGCTCCTTCGGGCGACACTACCACCGCTCCCGCTGTGCCGGTTTATTTAAATGGCTCTTCATTGGACAACATGGATGCTACACTGAAATGTCCGCCTTTTACGGTTCCCGTATATAATGGCGATCTGTATCAGTGTTTTGTGGTGCCTTCCGGCTTGTTGCAAAACGAATTTATGACGGCAATTGATGTCATTCCGGGAAATCCGTCCATTGTTCACCATGTTCTTATATATGAAGACACTTCTTCTACGCATGATGCGCAACAATTAGATGCGCAAACTCCTGCCGTACCCGGCTACACCAGTTTTGGAGGTCCGGGTGTAAACAAAGCTAACTTGATAGGCGGTTGGGTGCCGGGAACTACGCCCAATGTTTATCCTTCAGGAATGGGAGTACCGCTTCACAAAGGCAGTGATATTATAGTTCAAATCCACTATCCGTATGGAAGTGCGGGGAAAACAGACAGCACTAAAATTAATATTCGATTATCTACCGGTTCGCTCAGATCGGTTTTTATTGCTCCTCCATTAAACCATGCTTTTAGCATTACTGAGCCGCTGATTATCCCGGCTAACACTACTAAGACATTTGAGGAAATATATACTGTCCCTACTAATTTTCCCATTCAGGGAATCTCTGTGTTGAATGTGGCTCCTCATGCACACCTTATTTGCAAAGACTGGTTAGTGTTTGCTAAAACACCATCGGGCGATACTATTCCGTTGATTAAAATCAACAATTGGGACTTTCATTGGCAGGGCTTTTATACGTTTCAGAAATTGCTGTTTATTCCCATAGGCAGTACTCTTTTCGGATATGCCACGTACGATAACACCGGTAATAACCCCCATAATCCGAATAGCCCACCGCAGGATATTCATGTGGGAGAAGCCACTACCGATGAAATGATGTTGGTGTATTTTAGTTACCTCATTTTTCAACCCGGTGATGAAAACATGATATTGGATAGTACCCTATTGAACTCTCAGCCGACAAGTATTGCCGGCCCGACCGGTGCGAATCCTCTTATCAGTACAATGCAATTGTACGATGCCGTGCCGAACCCTGCCGCAGGCGAAACTTCGGTATCCTATTACTTACCCGAAACATCGAGTGCCTCGTTGGAAATTTATGATTTAAGCGGTCGCTTAGTGAAAACCCAGAATGTGCCGGGCAATCCCGGCCTCCACTCCGTTTCTGTAAATACTTCAGAGTTGGCCAATGGAGATTACTTAATAAGTTTATTGGGCAGTAAAGGGATAAAGAGCAAGCACTTGATCATTGCCAAATAATGCGGCAGTGCAAATAATGGTATGGCTTGTAGCGTGTTTTGCCTTCTGAAACGGATGGCTAATGGTTGAACTTTAAGGAGGAATTTCCTGTTATACCTGCGGTGCTTTCAGCGAGTGCCCAATCATCCATTCTAACAGTGAACTATCAGAGGCTAATTGACCTTCCAAAGAATAAGCGGTTGGCGGTAAAATATTTTCTAAGACCAGTTTCAAACCAGC
>CAZQYO010000084.1:0-2655 GCA_964597415.1 uncultured Chitinophaga sp. | reverse complement strand
AAGGTCAACTTTCATAGTTTAGAAAAAGATAAACAATTTTGCGCGGCTCAGAACGTCAAAACATACAATTCAGAATTTTGAATAACCATATCTCTTACGCTTGTCCACTGACAGATGAAATGGAGACTCTCAAAGATTTCTCCTTTGAGGTGCATCACTCGTTGTCAGAGATTAATTCTTATCAGTGGGATAATCATATTCCGGAACGGAATCTTCTTATGAAGTTCGATTACCTCCAGTTATTGGAAGAGACCCAGCGAGATAAAATGCAGTTCCGATATGTGCAGGTTCGCAGAAATGGTGCTACGGTAGGAACTATCTATCTGCAAATAGTTGATTTTAGAAGTCATCAGCTCATAAATTATTATCCATCGGGAGATTCATTCCTTTTAAATGTGGGAAGAAAAATAAGTGAGCAGTTACTGTCCAGATTGCATTTGAAAATGTTAGTGAGTGGCAATATTTTCATGACTGGCGAAAACGGCTACTACTTCAGCAGTGATATTGATAAGGCCACTCGTGCCAAATTGCTCCGCACGGCTATCCGCAATATTCTAAAGGATGAACCATCTGTGAAGGCTGTATTAATTTCAGATTTATATGCTCCCGCTACTGATTTTGATTTGGACTTTAAGCGTTTCGGTTATAACACCATTTTTGTAGAAAGCGATATGAGCATTCCCCTCCGAGAGGAATGGAAAACTTTTGATGATTACCTTCATTCGCTGACTTCTAAATACAGAATAAGAGCGCGTAAAGTGGATGTTCTCTGCCGGCAAAATGAGGTCTTTGGTCGAGAATTGAATCTTGCAGAAATAGTGGAAAATGAAGATCGGCTTTACGAACTCTACATGAAAGTGATGTCTAATGTTGACTTCAGGTTAGGAGAACTAACCAAGGATTATTTTAGAAAACAGAAGGAACAGTTGCCCGATAACTATAAGATAGTGGCTTACTATAAAGGCGATTTGATGATTGGTTTTATTTCGCACTTTCATTCAGGAAAAAAGATAGAGGTGCACTACACCGGTATGGATCATGAGGTTTGCCGCCCCATCCATTTATATCAGCACATGATGTACGATATGATAGAATATGGGATTCTTCACCGGGCAGAAAGATTGCATTTGGGTAGAACAGCTCCGGAGATAAAAAGCACGATTGGGGCAAAGCCATCTCCCATGTATGGGTACCTTAAACACCGAAACCCTCTCTTTAATTATTTCATCATGAAACCCTATGCAAAGCGATTAAAACCTCCGGCATATAAAAATCTCACAAATGAAAGCTATCAGTCTTCTTATAATGGTGCTGCTCCCTTCTATTTTACCGCAAAAAAGTGTCTATGATTTTACGATGAAAAACATAGATGGAAAGGAGGTGTCACTGGCCGATTACAAAGGGAAAGTACTGTTGATAGTAAACGTGGCCAGCTTGTGCGGCAACACTCCCCAATACAAGGATATTGAAGCATTGTATTCGAAATACAAGGAAAAGGGATTAGTGGTACTGGGTTTTCCGGCTAACAACTTTATGGGTCAAGAGCCGGGTACTGACAGTGAGATTAAATCATTTTGCACCAAAGAATATGCGGTCACCTTCCCTATGTTTTCAAAAATCTCGGTGAAGGGGAAAGATATAAATCCACTATATCGCTATTTAACCAAGAAATCTGAAAACGGAGTAATGGATGCTCCTGTTACTTGGAATTTTCAAAAATTTCTGATTGGGCGAAACGGTCAGGTTATTAATTCTTTCAGTCCTCGCACCTTAGTTACCGATGCGGAAGTAATGAAACAGATTGAGGCTGCTTTAAAGCAATAGCTGACTATTGGGATTCCTGAAATTTGATGTTTAGTTGATGCCACACTTTTGTCTATTTATCGTGGAAAAAAAAGAGGTGTGCTTAAACCCTTCACGCATAAAGGTTTCCTGTATAAAATATGAACAACTCGCCCCGTAAAATTTCTATTATGCCAAATGCGTTATTTTAGCAAGCAAATTTTTAAAACAATGAGAACTACCTACTTTAAGGCTATTATTTTATCGGTAATCGCACTTGTTTGTTCTGTCCCGTTGTTTGCCAATTACTACAACGATTCCATAGCTGCCGATGTTGATCCGTTGATTGGACAGTTAGATAGCATGTCGGGGAGCTTATTTACCCGAGATAAGTTTTTTGTGAATGATGATGAATTGTTGCAGAGTATTTACATGCCTGCGGAATTAATCCCCCGGTACTCGGATGCTGAAATAAAGGAGAAACTCGAGTTGATGCCTAATGAGGTCCCGATGATTTTCAATAATCAGGTAAAGCAATTCATAGAGTTATTTGCTTATAAGCGCAGGGCTTTAATGGCTCGCTGCCTATCCAACAGTCAGGTTTACTTTCCCATTTTTGAGCAAATTCTCGATCGCAAAGGATTGCCCATTGAGCTAAAGTACCTTCCCGTTGTTGAGTCTGCATTTAACCCTATCGCTGTTTCAAGTGCCGGGGCTACCGGTCTTTGGCAATTGATGTATGGCACCGGCAAATTAATGGGGCTGGATGTAAACTCTTATGTTGACGAAAGGCGTGATCCGGTTAAATCCACTCAGGCGGCAGTGAACTATCTGAAAAAGCTATACGATATGTATGGCGACTGGCATTTAGTG
>CAZQYO010000083.1:9118-10400 GCA_964597415.1 uncultured Chitinophaga sp. | reverse complement strand
AATCATTTCGAAAGCCTTATTCAGCAATCCCAATTTCGGGAACAGTGGTATATAGACACGGCTACTTCGCAGTATGTATATGATGCGGCAATAACCATAGATACCACCACCATTCAATATGCGTGGGGAGTAGATACCACCCTTGCTTTGAGCAGCAAAGAACTCCCCGCTTTCCGCACATTATCGCTATTCCCCAATCCGGCTCAGGACAAAGTAGAAATAAACTTATCTCCCTTTGCGGGCCAAGCCATATCCATAAGTCTGATGAATCGGCTGGGGCAAGTAGTGTATAGCGAGCCGATAAAAGTGACTACCCCTTCGCGCACTATTCCTGTGGCAAACCTCCCCTGTGGGGTCTATACCGTCATAGCCGAAAACGGTACAGCGAAATACACCGCAACCATGGTAAAGAACTAAGCTGCGAAAAACTACTCCACACACAATCAATTAAAAATACTTGGTGCCTTACTGTGCCCTCTCGGAGCAAGGCAACAAATATTTAAAATTTTGTTCTCCATTCTCTCTGCTTTATTTCTCATTTCCCGGCTGCACAAAAAAGGCAGGGTGTTATTTCGCTATTAAATTAGCGGCAGATTAGCACCCATGTTGAAACTGACTACCTATCCTTACCGCCTTCAATTCAAATTTCCGTTTAGAATTTCGCATGGCGTTCGCGAATACACAGAGGTAGTATTCGTAAAATTAGAGCAGGAGGGACGAACCGCCTGGGGGGAAGCGGCCTTGCCTCCTTACCTCCCCGAAACCACCGCATCGGTCATTCATTTTCTGGATACATTTTCAAAATCGCAAGCGGCTAACACTGTAGAGGACTGGCTGGCCGCGCTGCATCTGGAGCAGACAAACACGAGCGCGCGTGCGGCATTAGACATGGCTTTGTGGAGTTTGAAAGCGCAAATCTCCGGGCATACGGAGGCGGCCTTAGTGGGAGTTACGAAGGGAGCTTACCCGATGGGAACTTACACGCTGGGGGTTTCATCTGCCCAGGAAATGAAACAGAAAGTGGCGGAAGCCAAACGTTACGGGTTTTCGATTTTTAAATTGAAATTGAATGGGAAAGAAGAGGAAGAAATGGTCACGGGCTTTAGGCAGCTCACGGATCGGGCTTTTGCTGTAGATGTGAATCAGGGATGGCGGCAGGCAGAGGAAGCTAAACGAAAAATAGAATGGCTGAGTAAGCGCGGTTGTATGTTGGTAGAGCAGCCTTTGCCCGTAGCGATGAATAAGGAGATGAAGGGGCTGAAACAAAGCAGCGCTTTGCCGC
>CAZQYO010000083.1:0-9108 GCA_964597415.1 uncultured Chitinophaga sp. | reverse complement strand
CGGTTTTGATGGACTTAATATCAAGCTGATGAAATGCGGAGGTCTTCACGAAGCCGTTGAGATGATTACAAAAGCCCGAACGCTGCGAATGAAAATATTAATAGGATGTATGAGCGAATCATCGGTTGGATGCCGTGCGGCTGCATGGCTTACCCCATTGGCCGACTATGCTGATTTGGATGGCCCCTATTTAATTTCCAATGATCCCTTTGAGGGAATCAGACTGGTGGAAGGCAGGGTGCAGCCTACCGCACTTCGTCAAATACGTCCTATTCTCTGACTTTCTTTTTTGGCTATAGTATTACTTTTAATGGAGGGGAAAAAGCGAGCACGTATAGCAAGAAGAGAGGGGAGTCTATCTATTAAATTCCAAACATCACTTTCCAACTAAGCACGGGTACGATGCCCAAATTGCGGGCAAAGGTGACTTGTTGTTTTTCGGGGTCATATACTTCGCGGGCTACATTTTGCCGGTTGATGAGGTTCTGTGCATCGAAGGAAAATACCCAGGAGTATTTCTTTTTGTTGCGCCTGAAATTGGCGCCAAAATCAATACGGAAATAGTCGGGCAGCTTTTTGCTGAACGCCCTGGCGTTATCATATACGGTTTCGTTTTCAGCGATAGACTCCGGCAAGTCCACCGGAGTATAGCGCTGTCCGCCCCGCCAAATAATTTTAGCCGTCAAGCCGATGATGTTGTTCTTCTTTTTTCCCACTATAAATTCTTTGCCGCCCAACACATTCATCACATAGTTTACATTGTAGGCCGTGCTTCTCCATACACCATCAAAGCCGGCATATCGGGAATCAAATACCGAAGCGGTGAGCATAAAGAAGTAGTTTTTAGAAAAGTATTTTTCAAGCGTCAGTTCCAGCCCGTAGTTATAGCCTTTGCCGGTGCTTTGCAGAGGAATGGTCACAAAGCCATCATCATAGTTAAGGATAGAGTAAGTACGATTTGCCGAATCGGTGCCAATAGGGATATTAAACAGGTACTGGAAGTACGCTTCTGCCTTTAAATTGAAGTCTTTCAAGAACCCAAAGCTATATCCCGCCACCAAATGAAACGCGCGGGAGAAATCAAGTTTCATGTTAGGAAATTTGTCGCGGGCAAGCGGAGTCTCATACGATACATACGTTGAAACTGCATCCATACGGCTGTGAATACCGGTGCCGAAACTCAGCGTTTGATTTTCTCTCACCCGCCACTCGGCATTTATTCGCGGCTCGATATAGAACTTGTTATTGAGGGCAGAAAAAAGCAAATGCACTCCGCTGTTCATTTGCCATCTTTCCGTGAACCGGTGCTTCCATTCTACAAAAGCCTGATACAGGATCGTGGAGCCGGAGTTGCTAACCTGTGTTATGTTTTTCTGCAAATAGTAAGAATAGGCTACGCTGAACAAGCGGTATTGGAGATGACTAAAGGTAAACCCTGAACGAATATTATTGCGCGGATTGAGTTTTGAATTCAGCGTGATGTTGGCTCGCAGGGTGCGATGAATAAATTTTTCATTAGACAGGTTGAATTTATCGAAAGCAGTATTGAGCGTATCCTCCGTGTCGGCATGGTTAGTATAGCTGTAGGAGAGCACTGTTTTAATAAAGGTCTTATTATCCTTTAGCAGCAGTAAGTGCGTGATCCCTGCCACTCCCATCATTTGCGCCTGATTAAATTCACTTTTGTCACTTAGGGTTTGCCATGCCGAAGTATCGCGCTTGGCTTGTTCTCCCAGACTGCTCATGCCGCCAATACCGAACAGTGTAAAAGTGCCCGCCTTGTTTGCCGGGAAATTAAAATTGAAAGCAAGGTCCTGATACTTGGGCAATACGTTACCCCCGATTTTTAATCCCATCAAGGATAAAATATCTAAGGTGGAATAGCGGTAATTAATCAGATAGGAGCCTTTGTATTTTTTGCTGAAAGGTCCTTCTAAGGCAGCTTCTAATCCCAAAATTCCCGCCTGCAAAGTAAACTCCCATTTCTCCGGATTTCCTTTGCGAAGATTCAAATCAAAAACCCCACTCAAAGCATTGCCATATTCAGCGGGAAAGGCACCCGAAAGAAAATCGGTACGCGTCAGCATATTAGCGCTTAAAATACTTACGCCACCTCCTGTGCTTCCTTCTGAACCGGCAAAGTGGTTCGGGTTGGGAATTTCAATCCCCTCCATTCGCCATAGTAGCCCTCGCGGTGAGTTTCCGCGAACTACTATTTGGTTGTTCTCATCATTGGCAGTCATCACTCCCGCAAAGGATTGCGCCATTCGTGCGGGGTCGTTGAGTGTACCGGCATAACGGCTCATTTCATCTGCCGAAAATGAACGCACACTCACCGCAGCAAAATCATTGTTGCCTTTTGCTTTATTCTGCTGACCGCTTATCACTACCTCTTTCAGATCAGTCACCTTCTCTTGCATCTCTACATTCAAATAGGTTTCCTTTCCTGAAACGAGTAATAACTCATTGACCACTGCTTCTTCGTAGCCGATGTAGGTGAATCGAAGACTCTGATGCCCTACCTCCACTTTCTCTATTTTAAAGTCGCCTTTCTCATCGGTGGTTGCCCCCACAGGAGGATTGGAATGTAGCACCATCACGTTCACTCCCACCACCGGCTGGCGGCTGTCTTTGTCGGTCACTTTTCCTTTTATGGTGGTGGTAAACCTTTGCCCGTAATCCAGCAGTGGGAGAAGCAGTATTAAAAGAAAGAGATATGGACGCATACATCACCTGTTTCAAAGGCAGCGTAAAATAGAATATTGAAATCATAATTGATAGTTTTGGCCGGGTGCTATAAATGGCACTCTTTCACAGATCCATGAAAATTTTACCCGAAATACTTTTTGAAGATGAAGATTTACTGTTAGTGAATAAACCCAGTGGTTATACCGTCATTCCCGATCGCTTTGACAAATACACTTCCCTACAGGGATTGTTTCAACAACAGTACGGGAAACTCTTTATCGTTCACCGGATTGATCGCGAAACAAGCGGAGTGGTTTGCTTGGCGAAGAATGCTGCGGCACATAAACACTTGTCGCTGCAATTTCAGAATCACGAGGTGCGAAAATATTATCAGGTAATTGTAAAGGGAAAATTGCCTTTTCAAGAAGGCGTGATTGAATCACCGGTGGTAGAAAATCCCTCAAAGCCCGGCACCATGATGATCGCTAAAAGAGGGAAAGAGGCGATTACGCAGTGCCAAGTGGTAGAAGAATTCAAGCACGCCTCTTTAGTAATGGCCGAAATAAAAACCGGGAAAACGCATCAGATCCGGGTACATCTGGCCGCTTTGGGAAATCCCTTGCTGGTGGATGAAGTGTATGCCAAGTCATCTGCCTTTTATTTCTCTTCCATAAAAAGAAATTACAAAACTTCCGGTGAAGAAGAGCGACCTACTGTTTCGCGCTTAACCTTACATGCCTATCAAATTATTTTGCATCACCCGGTTAGCGGTAAACTTTTGGAAATAACCGCTCCTCTGCCTAAAGACTTGGAAACATTACTCAAACTACTCAGGAAATACGATAAGTAAACGGCTGCTCTTGCAGCGCAATTTCGACTTAGTAATCGCGCTGATTAATTTTCTCCGCCAGTTCCTTCAGAGCTTGTCTTTTTTGAGGGGGAAGAGAGATAGCATTAAGCGAAGCAAGGCTGTGTTCGTACAGTTCATCGGATTTTTTCATGGTAGCAAGATATGCTCCGGTATCCGTCATTAACTGTTTTACTGCACTTATTTTCAGTAGTTCATCCGGTTCATTTACCAGCGTATTCAGCTTTGCCTTTTGCGCTTCATTTGCTAAGTGTAGCGTGCTGATATACAGATACGTTTTTTTATTCATCAAAATGTCTCCTCCAATTTTCTTTCCTACTTTTTCGCCTTCTCCAAAGGCATCCAGCAAATCATCTTTTATTTGAAATGACAATCCGAGATTAAGCCCAAAATCGTGAATGGCAGATTGGTCTTGTTCGCTGGCATTGCCCAGCACTGCTCCAATTTGAAGGCTGCATGCCAGTAAAACACTGGTTTTATACTCGACCATTTTCAGATACTCGTCTAATGCCACATCGTTTCTAATTTCAAAATCCATATCCATTTGTTGCCCCTCAAAAATTTGAATGGCGGTTTCAGTAAATACCGACATTACTTTAGGAATAAAATGAACCGGAATATCCGTTAAGTATTTATAGGCGTATGCCAGCATCACATCTCCGGCCAAAATGCCGGCATTCATTCCAAATTTCTTATGCACCGTTGGATAGCCCCTTCGCAAGTCGGCCTTATCCATGATATCGTCATGCACTAAAGTAAAATTGTGAAATACTTCCACCGCAAAAGCGGGAGAAAGCGCTTTACGAGTATCGCCTCCAAACATATCGCAGGCCAGCAGCAAAAGCAAAGGGCGAATCCGCTTTCCTTTCATCCCCATAATATGATTGACCGGATTGTAAAGCCCGTTTGGGCTTTCGCGAAAATTGTTCTTGCTGAAAGTTTCTTCGTAAAGGGTAAAAAGTTCTTGTGCGCTATACATGTATTAAGTTAAAATCTTAGGCGAACGCTTTTACTTTGAAAGCGTTCAAAAACAGCACAATGTTAGAAATTTTGTCGGTGTATTGCAGCAGAGTTGTCGGCTGATACTTTCCAAAATATCAAAACCAGCGCTTGCGGAAAAAGTAGGTGGCAATAAGGATGGAGAAAATAATGCAGAGAGAAAATACGAATACAAAGGCAAATGGATTGTGCTCTCCGGGCAATTCTACGTTCATTCCATAAAAACTGGCGATGAGCATAGGAATAGAAATAATGATGGTAACCGAAGTGAGCCGCTTCATTATTTCGTTTAGGTTGTTGGATATGATGGAGGCAAACGCATCCATAGTGCCGTTCAATATGTTTGAGTACATTTCACTCATTTCCAAAGCCTGCTGACTATCTATGATAATATCGCGCAGCGTATCCATATCATCTTCCTGAATCTTTAAAAAATTGGTGCGCTGTATTTTCAGCATCAATAAATCGTTTGCCCGCAGACTGGTAACAAAATACACTAAGCTTTTCTGAATGTTCAGCAACTTAAACAAGTCTTCATTGCGGGAAGAGTTGTATAAGGCCTTTTCAAAAGCATACCGCTTATTATTTATCTGGCGCAAAAACTCAGCATACTTTAGTCCATTCTTTTCAAAAAGAGCAAGAATGAATTGCTCCTGATTGGCGGGGTTAAAAGTTTTGGGAGGAGTATTGATGAAGAATTCAATAACCGGATTTTTAAAAGCACTCACGGTCACCACATATTCCGGTGAGCGAATAATCCCGATAGGAACCGTAATGTATAAGGCTTCAGAGTCAGACAGCCCGTCATTCTCAATCGGAGTTCTGAAAACGATAAGGTCTTTGCCTTCATCACTTTCGTAGCGAGAACGCTCGTCAATGTCTAAGGAGTCAGTAATAAAATCAATATCAATGGAAAGTTGCTCGCTGAGCTTTTGTGTCGCTTCATTGCCAAATGGCCCGTACACATGAATCCAGCAACCCGGTTCCGGAGCGTTCAGCCTTTTTAGCCCGCCATTTTCTCTTTTGAGATAAACTACCATCGTCCATTACTGAATGTAAATTTTAAAAAGCGCGCTAAATTAATTCTATAATCAAGAGGACAAAAGATACTTACAGAAATTATGAAAAAGTTAATGCACTTTGATGCTTAACATAGGCATCAACATGAATACATAATCATGTCGAGTGTATTTTTCCCCTTGCCGCTCAAACACGCTTTGGCTGGAAAGATTATGTAGCCGGGACGAACCGGTGCAAAAGCGAGTTCCGCTTTGCTGTATTTCGTATTGCATCGCGGCAATCACTTCTGCATAAATACTTTTCTTGCGGTACTGCGACAGCAAACCTATATAAGTAGTATAGGCTTCATTACCATAAAAAGCGGTGGAGCCACAACCGGCAATTTCATCATTTACCAGAATTAACCAACTCTGCTTTCCCGGATTGGTAGTTTCGCAATGATGTGTAGCAATATACTCGGCAATATTCTGCAACTGAAGTGCTACCGGAAAATATTTCTCCAATAGTGAATTGGTAAAAAAGCCCATGGGATGTTCATCGAAAGTTTGCACCACCATCTGTTTAATGTCTTCTGTTAAAGTCCCTTCATGACGAATCAAATGCACCAAAGAGGTGGAGGGTTTACCGACCGGCATTTCCTGAAAATCGCGCGAATAGAAGCGATGAATATCTAATAACTGAAACGGGAAGTTCAGTGCATGGAGTTGGACAAACAGATTTTCGTCAGGGTCTTTTAACTTGATGCGGACAAAATCATATTTGGCTGTAACGATTTCATCTCTTAATCCGGTCAGTGATTCAAGGCCTCCTTCGAAGCGACCAAAGCGAACGTTAAAGAGTTGAGACTCCTGCTCAGAGTAGAAAATCATACACTGACTTCAATATTGCCCTGAAAAACTTTTTCGGCTGCACCTATCAAGAAAATATTTTCAAAACCTCTTCCGGCAGATTCAAATCTTACTTCGAGCGACCCACCTAAAGTTTGCACAATCACCGAATGTAGAGGTCGCTGACTTTTTAAAGCAAAACTCAGCGAGGCAGCTACTACTCCAGTCCCACACGAAAGCGTTTCATCCTCCACCCCTCTTTCGTACGTCCTCACATAAATTTCCCCATCTGATATTCGCTCTACAAAATTTACATTAATCCCTTCCTTCTCAAAGGCGGCAGAGTAACGAATTTTACGAGCTTCGCCAATCACCGAAACGCTTGAGGTGTTGTTTACAAAAGTGACATAATGGGGGGAGCCAGTGTTCAGTACAAAATCATTATTATAGTTTTCTATCTCTTTCACATCATTCATCTTTAAAGACACGTTTCCGCCTTCGGTAAAACTACCTGCGTGCTCTCCATCTATGGCTACAAAACGACAAGTATTCTGAATCAATTCCAAATGTCGGGCAAACTGAATAATACATCGGCCTCCGTTGCCGCACATGGTACTTTCGTTGCCATCACTATTAAAATACATCATCTCAAAATCATACCCCGGCTTTTCATTCAGCAATATCAAACCATCTGCGCCAATGCCAAATCGTCTGTTGCAAAGTCGTTTTATGAGTTCGGTTTGGTTTTTGTTTAAACCATATCCACGATTATCTATCATAATAAAATCGTTGCCTGTACCTTGGTATTTATGGAAATTAACGGTCATTAAAAGTTGCTGTTAAAACAGGTTAATTGAAGTTGTCATAAGTATAAAAAAACACTTTCTGTAAAATACCTTTGTTCCGCTAAACGTTATTTCGCAAAACTAAAAATTAAAGAATATGGCACTCAGAAAAACAGTTACCACCGCGTTCGTTGCATTTGTGAGCGCATTTGCAGCCATAGGGATATATAATTATTTCGGGCTGAATAAGCAACAAGTAAACATTGTAGAACAGACTCCGGGGAAATTTACCGCCTACTCGGCTTCCAACGGAACCTCACAGCCTATTGATTTTCGCTATGCGGCTTCATTAACCACGCCCACTGTAGTGCACATTAAGTCCACCTTTAAACCGGAAAAGCAATCTGCTTATGGCGGACAGGATCCCTTCAGGAATTTATTTGGAGATGACTTCAACTATTTCTTTCACGGCCCCAGCCCCTATAACAGCCAGCCGCAAGTGGCTACTGGCTCAGGAGTGATTGTGTCGGAGGATGGATATATCGTTACCAATAATCACGTTGTGGAGAATGCAGATGAAATTGAAGTGGTATTGAACAACAACAAAACTTACAAAGCCAAAGTGATTGGCCGCGATAAAGACACGGATCTCGCTTTAGTGAAGATTGATGAAAAGGGCTTGCCGGCTATTAACTTCGCCAATTCCGATTCCGCTTTAGTGGGTGAATGGGTGCTGGCTGTAGGGAACCCATTTAATTTGGCATCTACTGTTACTGCGGGAATTATCAGTGCAAAAGGAAGAAACATCAACTTGCTTGAAAATGATGTCAGCAAAGGGACAAACACGGCTATTGAATCTTTCATACAAACCGATGCTGCTGTGAATCCCGGAAATAGCGGAGGAGCTTTGGTCAATACCAATGGCGAACTGGTAGGAATTAATACCGCTATTGCTTCCCCCACCGGTTCGTATGCCGGTTATTCTTTTGCCGTTCCTTCCAACATTGTAAAAAAGGTGATTCTTGATTTGGAACAATTTGGAGTTTCTCAAAGAGGTTTCTTAGGGGTGAGTATTCGCACCATGGATGGCGAAACCGCAAAAGCAGTGGGATTTGACAAACCGTTCGGTGTTTATGTGGAGAATGTAAACAAAGAATCAGCAGCCGAAGAAGGAGGATTAAAAAACAAGGACGTAATCACAAAGATTAATGATATATCGGTGAACTCGTCTCCTGAGTTGCAAGAGCAGGTAGCTAAGTATCGCCCTGGCGACAAACTAAGAGTTGAGTATATCAGGGATGGCAAGAAATACACTTCTACCATTATCCTGAAGAACAAGTACAACACCACCGCCTCGGTTGATAATAACAGGGATATCCTTAACGCATTGGGAGTTAAGGTGGAAGACCTTACGCCTACAGATTTGCGCAAGTATGGTATTAATGGAGGGGTGAGAATTGCCGATTTGAAAGATGGTAAACTCAGTGAGTTCACCGACATCCGCAAAGGATTTATCATTACTCAGATTGACGACCAGCCCGTGAATAATGTGCAAGATTTTGTGAACGTCCTACAGAACAAAACAGGCAAGGTGATGGTAGAGGGAATCTACCCGAACCGACCTATGAGTTATTTGTATGCTTTCAGGATGTAAAAAGAGGATAGTGTAACACCAGCAAAAGGCCCCGGCAATTTATCGGGGCTTTTTCATGGGTGTACCTGATGGAATATTAGTCAGCAAAAGAATAGCCAACACTAAAAAAGGCTCGGCTATGATTCGGTAATGAACAATAGCCCCCATCACCGGAACAGTAATCCCTATTAAAAGGTAATTGCTAAAGGCGAAGCAAAAACAAAAGGCAAACAGCAATCGCGTATCCTTCTCTTTAGGCAGATAAAAAAAGCGGAACAGCAGAAAGGC
>CAZQYO010000082.1:0-10425 GCA_964597415.1 uncultured Chitinophaga sp. | reverse complement strand
TGAAGACAACCATTTGACACAGGCCTTACTCAAAAATTTTGAAATGGATAGCCTAGCCGCTCAAAGGATTGCCCGAATCTGTGATGGCAATTTTGATACCGCAGTAACTATTGCAGCCGGAGAGGAAAATATAAACGATAAACTTTTGCATCAATGGCTGGCAGCTTGTTTTAACCTGAAGCAAAAACCCTCAGAAATCAACACTCAAAACCTGCTGGAATGGACAGACACTATTGCCAAGATAGGGCGTGAAAACCAAAAGATATTTTTGAAGTACGCACTCTTTTTTCTTCGGGAGTGTTCCTTGTTGGTTCAAACCGGTCATTCTGGAAAGTTAGATGGCGATGAGTTGAAATTTGCAATAGGACTTTCCGCCAAATTACAACCCGAACAATTTGAATCTCTATCCGGCATCCTTAATCGCATTCATTATCACATTGAGCGCAATGCCAATCCCAAAATCTTATTTCTGAGCAACTCCTTTAAAATTGCCTCGGTGTTCAAGAATGAAGCTGTGAGAATAGAATAAAGACGAACTTTTATCTCCTGACAGCACCGTTACCTCTAAATGGGCAGAAGAGAATAAATGGAATGTTTGTAGAGATTGCCGAACACAATGGTTGGTGAAGAGAGAAAAATTAATTCGGTAAAAATCAGCAGAGGGGAAGGGATTCGAACCCTCGATGCGCTATTAACGCATACACACTTTCCAGGCGTGCTCCTTCAACCACTCGGACACCCCTCTGTATTATTCCTTTTTTCGGGCGGAGTATTTTACTCCATCCCCATCTATTGAAAAGGAGTGCGAATTTAATTATTCAATTGAAATAGCTTCAAGGCATTTTTAGAAGTAAGAGCAGCCACTTCTTCTATGCTCAAGTTTAAAGTTCGGGCCAACTCATCGGCTATTAGCTTTGTATAGGAGGGTTCATTGCGTTTTCCCCGGTAAGGAACGGGGGGCAAATACGGAGAATCGGTTTCCAGTACCACCCGACTCAACCCCACATGAGCTATTATTTCTCGCAAATCCGTTTTTTTATAGGTGACTACACCTCCAATGCCGAGATAGAAGCCCAGCTCCATTATTTCGCGGGCTTCACTTTCGGTTCCACTAAAACAATGAAATACTCCTTTGGCTTTCCCTTCAAATTTGCGAATGCTCTTTATACAATCCAATGTAGATTGCCGGCTGTGAATGGCAACAGGCAGATTCTTTTCGATAGCCCATTCTATCTGTTTTTCAAAAGCCGCAATTTGCTTTTCCTTGAAAGTTACATCCCAGTAGTAATCAAGCCCAATTTCTCCGATGGCATAATATTTTGTGCCGCTGTCTAAATAATTCTTCACCAATGCTAACTCTTCCTCGACATTTTCCTTTACACTGCAAGGGTGAAGCCCCATCATGTGAAATAGTTCGCAATCGGCAGTAGAACGTTGGCAAAGCCGGTGCTGCTTTTCGTGTGTGTCGGAATCAATAGCCGGAAGAAAAATTTTTTTTACCTCATTCTCGCGACATCGCTCTATCACTTCGTCTATATCCGCATCAAATTCTTCAGCATATAAATGGCAATGAGTATCAATCAGCATAGTGCCTCAAACTTAAACTCTTGTTTTGAAAAATGGGCTAACACCTTTGGTAAAGCATACAGCATTTTATCTTTTGCTTTCAAGCTGTCGTGAAAAACAATGATAGAGCCGGAAGTAGCGTTTTTTAAAACATTTTTAAGAACGGTTTCTTTATCCAACTCTACATTAAAATCAAAACTCAGTACATCCCACATCACGATTTGATATTTTGTTTTAAGATACCGGTACTGTGAGGGTTTTAATTTTCCATAAGGTGGACGAAAGAATTTTACTTTATGAAAGTCGCTGTGATGCAGAATAGTGCTTTCCCCCTTATCGGCATCGCTGTAGTATAGTTCGTTCCTCTGTTTCCACCCGTTCAGATGATTATAAGTGTGGTTACCCACAGTATGTCCTTTTTCGATAAGCAAACGAAAAATATCCGGATGTGCTGCCACATTTTTTCCAATACAGAAAAAGGTAGCCTTCGCCCCCCATTTCTCCAACTCTTCTACAACCCATGGCGTAACCCCCTCAGTAGGGCCATCATCAAAAGTGAGATACAGTTTTTTTTCTGTGGTATTTACTTTCCATAGGCAGTCTGCGTATAGGGCAGAGAGCAGCGCAGGCGTTTTACTGAATAGAAGGGCATCTAACACGCTACAAAGAAATAAAACTGATTTGCGCTTTCGCAGTTTATCTGATTCACTTACAAAAACTATTTTCGCCTCTCACAAATAGGAGTTTATGAGCAGGAGAGTAAGAGTTCGTTTTGCCCCAAGCCCTACCGGCCCGTTGCACATGGGAGGCATCCGCACGGCATTGTATAATTATCTGCTGGCAAAGCAGATGGGAGGTGATTTTATTTTACGTATTGAAGATACGGATCAAAATCGCTTTGTGCCGGGGGCAGAACAGTACATTATTGATTCGCTTAAATGGTGTGGTATTGAACCAAACGAAGGCGTGGGGTTTGGCGATGGCCCACATGCCCCGTACCGGCAAAGTGAAAGGAAACACCTGTATAAAGAATTTGTAGATAAGTTGATTGCCAGCGGTCACGGCTACTACGCATTTGACTCCGCAGAAGACTTGGAACAAATGCGCAAAAATTTACAGGCACAGGGCGTGCCTAATCCCGCTTATAATTCAGTGACTCGACAGTATATGAAGAACTCCCTGTCACTTTCGCAAGATGAAGTGGAAAAAAGACTGACTGAAGGAGAACCCTATGTGATTCGCTTTCACATGCCGCGCAATGAAGAAGTAAAATTTCATGACGAAATACGCGGCTGGGTCACCTTTAATACCTCACAACTCGATGATAAGGTGTTGTTTAAAAGTGATGGGATGCCCACTTATCACCTCGCTAACGTAGCAGATGATTATCTGATGGAAGTGACCCATGTTATTCGCGGGGAGGAATGGCTCAGTTCGGCTCCTTTACATGTGCTGTTATATCGCGCATTGGGAATAGAAGAGTCAATGCCAAAATTTGCTCACCTTTCCTTAATTCTGAAACCTGATGGCAACGGGAAACTGAGTAAAAGAGATGGCGATCGCTTGGGTTTTCCTTCCTTTGCGCTCAACTGGACCGACCCCGAAAGTCGTGAAACCTCCATCGGCTACCGCGAGCGTGGGTTTTTCCCCGAGGCCTTTATTAATTTTCTCGCCCTGCTCGGATGGAACCCCGGAGGCGATAAAGAAATAATGAGCAAAGACGAAATGGTACAACTTTTCTCCCTCGAAAAGGTACACAAAGCCGGGGCGCGTTTCGATTTTGAAAAGGCGAAGTGGTTTAATCATCAGTATTTAAAAATGACCTCCGATGCGGAATTGGCGGCTGACATAAAAGAGCAAATACTGGCAAGGGGATATGAATTTGATAAAAATTTTGCAGCCGGATTTTGTCACTTAATGAAAGAGCGCGCTGTTTTTTTGAATGACCTGTTAGACCAAGGGTATTATTTCTTTGAAGACATAAAGAGTTTCGATCAGGAAACTTTAAAAAAGAAGTACAAAAAGGAGTCGCGAGAAACCTTTAATGCGCTGATTCACGTATTAAGTGAAATCGCTGATTTTACAGCCACGGAATTGGAAAAGAAAGTAAAGGAATATTTGACGGGTCAGGGGCTGAAAATAGGAGAGGTGATGCCTATTTTTCGTCTGGCATTGGCGGGCGGTATGCAAGGCCCTGCCGTATTTGATGTGATGGCTTTGCTGGGAAAAGAGAGGACCATTGCGCGGCTCAAAAAGTCATTGGATCATTTTGACTCTTTATAAATCCCTATTCCTCTTAAAGAGTTAACAAAAAAAAAATTTCCATTAGGATTTGATGTAAATAAACTAACCACTAAATTCGTTAAACGTAAAAATTGAGTAACCCATAAAAATTAGACCTATGCCACGTAAAAAGAGCGAAAAAGACGAGCCTAAAATCAAAAAGAAAGAGGTAGAAAGAGAAGAAGAGTTTGATGAGGAGGAAGATGAACTCGAAATAGAAGCGGAAGCCGAAGAAGAGGAAGGAGAGCCATCTGATGACGATATCAAAAACATGAAGGATCTCGAAGAGTTTGACGATATCATCGAAAAAAAATCATCCGGTAAGGGAAGAAAGGCTTCCAGTAAAGATGAATATGACGATGAAGACTTTGAAGATTTTGATGCTTTTGGCGAAGACGATGAAGACGATGATTTTGGAGGGGGGGGATTTGACGAAGATTTTTAAAACTAACTTTTAATTATTTGCAGGCAGGTGCTTTCAGTACCTGCCTTTTTATTTTATTTGTTCCTTATGAAAAGGCCCATCCGAATTTTAGTGGCTAAAGTTGGCTTAGACGGCCACGACCGAGGTGCCAAGGTAATTGCTTCTTCGCTGAAAGATGCCGGTATGGAGGTGATATACACCGGACTTCGGCAAACCCCCGAAATGGTGGTCACCACTGCTTTGCAAGAAGATGTAGATGCCATCGGTATCAGCATTCTCAGCGGGGCACACATGACGGTATTCCCCAAGGTGCTTGCGCTGATGAAAGAAAAAGGCATAACCGATGTATTGCTCACTGGTGGGGGAATAATTCCCGAAGAAGACATGAAACAGTTAAGTGCGATGGGTTGCGGGCATTTATTTCTTCCCGGCACACCTACAGCCGAAATAGCCGGTTATATTCAGAATTGGGTGAAACAACACCGCTCGCAGGAGTGAGTAAAATCTTCTTGTATCCTAAAACGGAGGGCTTACTTTTGCCCGCTTAAAATTTACCACACATGAAACAGTTCTCCACTCTTATTACCGACCTTTCTGAAGGGATTTTATTAATTACCATTAACCGCGAGGAAAAGATGAATGCGCTGAATAAAGCGGTGATCAGCGACCTGGACGAAATCATGGAGGAAGTGTATAGAGATGCCGAAATCAAAGGAGTGATTATTACAGGAAAGGGACCGAAAAGTTTTGTTGCCGGAGCAGATATATCCGAATTTCAAGGAATGGATAAGGCGGCCGGGATGGCTATGGCTAAACGCGGTCATGCGGTTTTTAATAAAATAGAACAATGTTCTAAACCCGTTATTGCAGCCGTCAATGGTTTTGCCTTGGGTGGAGGTTGTGAATTGGCAATGGCTTGCCACCTTCGTATTGCCAGCGAAAATGCCCGCTTTGGGCAACCCGAAGTGAACCTCGGCTTAATTCCCGGTTATGGCGGTACTCAACGACTCACCCAGCTTATCGGCAAAGGCAAGGCTCTCGAACTTTTGATGACGGCTGACATGATAGATGCCTCTTGCGCAGAGAAATTGGGTTTGGTCAATAAGGTGGTGCAAACAGTGGAACTAATTGAAGTTTCAAAGGCTACCATGAAGAAGATTACTTCTAAAGCACCTTTTGCTATTGCTCAAGTAATTCAAAGTGTGTATGCCCACTTCAAAGATGGTATTGATGGATTTGATACAGAGATTGATTTGTTTGGAAGTTGTGTAACCACTGAAGACTTTACAGAGGGAACTCAGGCATTTCTGGAAAAAAGAAAAGCCACTTTTAAAGGCAAATAGCCGATTATTCTTTTTTACTATGAATGATCTGAAATTTTTTATTGGGCTTATTTTTCTGTCGGGTATTTGCGGCTTTGTCTTGTTTCCACAAAATGCGGGTACTCTCCAATTACTTCAGGGAAGATGGCGGATGCAGGCAATGGGCGTGTTTCAAAATGCTATCGCTCATGGTGATTCAGCATTGCAAAACTCCGAAATGGAACCGAATGACCGCAAAGCATTAGAGTGGGATATGGCTCACCTGAAAGAGAAGTATAAAGTGGTGCTGGATAGTTCCTATCTCGAATTTAACCGAAATGATTCCTTTACCTTGTTCATTGCACCGGATAGTCACCACCCTTTAGAAGTGCATAAGGGCAAATGGGCTTTGGATAAAAACAATGCGACTCAGATTAATTTGTGGATGAAAGATTATACGCTTTCTCTTTTTATTGAGAGAGTGGACTCGGCTACCCTTCGCGTGCTTACAGATGCCAACGACCCAATTAAATATTGGAGTTTAATTAAAAGATAGCCACAGGCGTAATAAATAAGCACTTACTACTTCAAGATACTGGGATCACCTCTTTGACCTCTGCGATAATTCTTTGGGGGTTTTTGGCATAAGTTCTTGATGATTTACTGCGCTACTTTGAGAGTTTACCTCGCTATCATGAGGAGATGCTATACTTTCTTGAGGATTTGTCACCATTTCAAATAGGTCTATAAGACGGGCCAACTTTTTTAGTTAGTGGTCTTACAGACCTATAATAGGGTTAACTTTATTTGGATGCTGGCACCTCCTGCATAACTGTTACTGTTTGTTTTTTACTAACAACTCTACGCGGCACAACTGGCGTGAGCATTTGATCGTGCCTAATTGTCAATTGCGAAAGGAAAGAAATTGAGCCATTACGGGAATTAAGAACCGGAAGAGTATTGGGAAATTTGTGAATGATGAATCGCCAATTGCGAATTGGGAAAAGAACCTATCCTTAAAATACGCTACAGCACGAACGCCCGTGGGAGAGTGATGTGCCGAAGATGGGAGCAGTAAGGCGCCATCTATTTTAAATTTTAGTCTTTGGTGACATTCCGGAAACCTGCGGCATTAGTTGTTTTAAAATATTCCCTCTATTCTACTCAGTGGAATACAAAAAATGTAAGGGGGGGAATTCGTGTAAAATCTGTTTCCCGTTGCTCTCATGATGAACAACAGGACCTGCTAAATAGCGGATTCGAACTGACGGAGAAAACGCAGGTCATTTTCGAAGAAAAGGCGGAGGTCGTTAATTCGATATTTGAGCATGGTAATGCGCTCTATGCCCATACCAAAGGCAAAGCCGGAATATTTATTTGGATCAATTTTACAGTTTCCCATCACCGTAGGGTCCACCATGCCGCAGCCGCCAATCTCTACCCATCCGCTGTGCTTGCATACCGGGCAGCCTTTGCCTCCGCACACAAAGCAACTGATGTCCACTTCGGCACTCGGCTCGGTAAAAGGAAAGAACGAAGGGCGAAAACGAATCTCCACATTGTGGCCAAACATTTCTTGCGCAAAAAAGAGCATGTTCTGTTTCAGGTCGGCAAACGACACGTTTTCATCTATGTAAAGTCCCTCTACCTGATGAAAGGTGCAATGAGCGCGAGCCGAAATGGTTTCGTTGCGATACACTCTGCCGGGGAAAATATAACGCATGGGCGGCTGCTCACTCTCCATTTTGCGCACCTGCACGCTGGAGGTGTGTGTGCGCAGCATCCACTGTTTATCTTCTGTGAGAAAGAAAGTATCCTGCATGTCGCGGGCGGGGTGATCCTTAGGCGTGTTCAATGCGGTAAAGTTGTGCCAGTCGTCCTCTATCTCCGGTCCTTCGGCCACTACAAAACCAATGCGGCTGAATATTTCAATGATCTGATTCTTTACAATAGAAAGTGGATGCCGGGCCCCCATTGGGTATTGGTAGCCCGGTGCGGTCAGGTCAGGAATTTCACGAGAGGACTTTGTCCCGGTATCAAAACTCGCTTTCCATTCCTCTATCTTGCTTTCGGCAGTAGCTTTTAAGGTATTCATCAACTGCCCGTATTCTTTTTTACGCTCATTGGGCAATTGACTCATAAAACCGAAAAGCTCCTTGAGTACACTTTTGCTGCCGAGGTATTTGATGCGAAACTGCTCCATCTCCTCTGCATTGGCAGAAGAGGTATTTTTTAATTCTTCTAAAACAGCGTTGGCCTTGTCGAAAATTTCTTGCATGTTATTTCTTGAAATGGTTCCAAATATTTCGGAATGATTAATGGAGAAATAGGATTGGGTTAATGGTTTCTATATGGCAACATCGCACAGTTCACTACTTGCTCGAGTAATTTGGAGCCTCTTTTGTAATCATCACATCATGCGGATGCGACTCTGCTACTCCCGCAGAGGTGATTCGGACAAAGCGAGCCTGCTGCAAAGTTTTAATATCTTTTGCCCCGCAGTATCCCATGCCGGCTCTCAGTCCGCCTACATATTGATACATGACCTCTTTCAAACTGCCTTTAAACGAAACCCTGCCTACAATTCCTTCGGGCACCAACTTCTTAATATCATCTTCCACATCCTGAAAGTAGCGATCTTTGCTTCCTTCCTGCATGGCTTCTACACTTCCCATGCCGCGGTAACTCTTGAATTTTCTTCCCTCATAAATAATAGTTTCACCGGGACTTTCATCGGTGCCGGCAAAAATACTTCCCGCCATCACCGTATCGGCTCCGGCAGCTATGGCCTTCACAATGTCGCCCGTAAAGCGAATACCGCCATCGGCAATAATGGGAATTCCCGATTTAGCGATGGCTTTTGATGCTTCGTAAATGGCACTTAACTGAGGTACTCCTACTCCGGCAACAATACGAGTAGTGCAAATGGAGCCGGGTCCCACGCCCACTTTCACCGCATCGGCTCCGGCTTTCACTAAAGCCTGCGCACCTTCACCGGTGGCTACGTTTCCTGCTATGATGTCTAAATTTTTAAAAGCCTGCTTGGCTTTTTTAACCGCAGTCAATACTCCCTGCGAATGTCCATGAGCGGTATCAATGGAAATCACATCTACACTCACAGCTACTAAGGCCTCCATGCGTTGGAGCATATCATGCGTTACCCCAACGGCTGCTCCGCACAGCAAGCGCCCCAAGTGGTCTTTTGAAGAATTAGGATTATCCTTTACCTTCAAAATATCCTTGTAGGTAATCAATCCCACCAATATGCCATTGCGATCTACCACGGGCAGTTTCTCAATTTTATATTTCTGAAGAATTTTTTCAGCACTTTTTAAATCGGCTCCCTTGGGCGCGGTAATCAGATGCTCCTTGGTCATCAACTCTGTGACTAATCGCTTCGTGTTTTTTTCGAAGCGCAGGTCGCGGTTGGTGAGTATGCCCACTAATTTCTTGGCGGCTGTCACTATGGGAATGCCTCCAATATGAAAATCGTTCATCAGCCGAAGTGCCTGCCCTACCGTAGCATTTTCATCTAAGGTAACCGGGTCAATTATCATCCCTGAGTCGGCCCGCTTTACTTTGCGCACCATCTCTGCCTGCCGGTCAATACTCATGTTTTTGTGAATCATGCCCAGGCCTCCTTCGCGGGCTACGGCAATAGCCATAGCCGATTCGGTGACGGTATCCATTGCAGCGGAAACGAGAGGGACATTGATCTCAATATTTCTGGTCAATCGGGTTTTCAGGGTGACCTCCCGAGGTAGAATATCAGAGTATGCAGGTACTAATAATACATCATCAAACGTGATGCCTTCGAAGCCGAACTTGTGGTCAGGAGATTTTTTGCTTGCCATGCGCGAATATAGGTACAGTGTTTTAAGTTTCAAGCAACATCCGGTCGAATTGCTTGGTTGAAGGCTTGTTTTTTACTTTCGCTCGAAATATCAGTGATGAAAAAACTAATCCGGATTGTCATTATCCTTCTCTTAATAATAGTGTTGGTTCCTTTGGCAGTTCTCTATTTTCGGCCGGATCTCACTCTTAGCAAAGAACAAGCGAAGAAAGAACTTTCTATACCGGCTTCTCATTTTATTACTTGGCGCGGTGCGGAACTGCATTATACCAATGAAGGGAATTTTGATGGACTTCCACTGATGATGATTCATGGCTTCGGAGGTTCATACCGGAATTTTGACAGCCTCACGGCATTAATGAAAGGAGAGTATCACATTTATCGTATAGATCTCCCCGGCTTTGGCTTGTCTGATTTTCCGGAAGTGAAAGAAGGAGAGAATTTTATTCAGGACTACTGCGATTACCTCACCTTTATTCTGGATACACTTCACCTCGACTCACTTTATGTGGTCGGCAATTCATTGGGTGGAGGTATGGCTTGGATAATGGCAGGCGACCATCCTGATAAAGTGAGAAAGTTAGTGTTGCTGGATGCAGCAGGGTATGACACTAAAAATATTTCGGGTAAGTTGGCCATGTTTAAGTTCAAGTCGGTCAGTAAAGTGTTCAATAAGGGGATGCCACTTTTTATGTCGTGGAAGGGAATGGAACGCGGCTATGCCGATAACACGAAGATTGATGAAGCAGTGGTGAAGCTGAATAATAAGTTTACCAACCGCAAAGGGAATATCCCGCACATGCTCACCTTAGCAAGAGCACAACAGTTTCCTGATTCGACACTTATTCAGCGAGTAGAATGTCCCACATTGATTGTATGGGGGCAGGAAGATTCGATTATTCCGGTAACGGATGCTGACCGCTTTCACCGCGACATTAAAAACAGTGAGGTGGTGATTATAGATCCCTGCGGCCACATGCCTATGATGGAAATGCCCG
>CAZQYO010000081.1:0-10548 GCA_964597415.1 uncultured Chitinophaga sp. | reverse complement strand
GGCAAATGACAAATTTGCGACTATCTATAAGGGGATGGAGCGATTAAGGAGATTAGAAGAATTGCCGATGGTGAATTGCCCATTGCAAATTAAACCATTAAGTCCATTAAGAACATTGAGGGTATTGCAGATGATGGATGAGGAATAATGAATAATGAGTTTCGAATAGCGAATAAAAAATTTCCGATTGGGCGTAATTGCCGATTACCAATGGCGCATGGCCCCATTAAGTTCCGCCTTGGGGAACGAAGCCGCTTCTTTTCTTTTTTCAACACTTCCCGCAAAAGTAACTGCGCATAAAGGCGATTAAAATTATTTTTGCCCTTCTAATTTTTAAAACGACTTACCGATACATGAGTACAGCAGCACATTTGGAGCCTTCTACCCTTGAGCAAGCTCAGCAGTTAGGCCTTCTTCCCGAAGAATATGAAAAGATAAAACAGATATTGGGCCGCACTCCCAACTTTAATGAACTGAGTATTTATGCCGTGATGTGGAGCGAGCATTGCAGTTACAAAAACAGTATTAAGTGGCTCAAAACACTTCCCCGCAAGGGCAAACAACTATTGGTGGAAGCCGGAGAAGAGAATGCCGGCTTAGTGGACTTGGGCGAGGGCTTGGCTTGTGCTTTTAAAATTGAATCGCACAATCACCCTTCGGCATTAGAGCCGTATCAAGGCGCAGCGACCGGGGTGGGGGGCATACACCGCGATATTTTTACCATGGGAGCCAGGCCTATTTGCGCGCTCAACTCTTTGCGCTTTGGCGACCCCGAAAACGAGCGCACTAAGTATTTGATAAAGGGAGTAGTAAAGGGGATTGGCGATTATGGCAATTGCTTTGGCGTGCCCACAGTAGCCGGTGAAGTTTATTTCGATCCTATTTATCAAACCAATCCCTTGGTCAACGCGATGAGCGTAGGCACAGTAAAAATCGGAGAAACCGTATCGGCAATTTCGGAAGGAGCAGGCAATCCCGTTTACATTGTCGGCTCTTCTACCGGCAAAGACGGCATACACGGAGCCGCTTTTGCGTCAAAAGATATTACGGAAGATTCTGCCAAGGATCTCCCTTCGGTGCAAGTGGGCGATCCGTTTCAGGAAAAGTTGTTGTTGGAGGCTTCGTTAGAAGTAATTAAAACGGGAGCCGTAGTGGGCATGCAAGATATGGGCGCTGCGGGTATCACTTGCTCTACTTCTGAAATGAGTGCCAAGGGCAAAAGCGGCATGAAGATTTGGTTAGATAAAGTGCCTACCCGCCAGGAAAACATGAAGCCATGGGAAATTCTTCTCTCTGAATCGCAAGAGCGAATGTTGATAGTGGTGAAGAAGGGAATGGAAGCGGAGGTAGAGAAAGTATTTGCAAAATGGGATTTGAACTGTGTGCAAATTGGCGAAGTGACCACTACCGGAGTGCTGGATTACTATATGAACAACCTATTGGTGGCTTCGGCTCCTGCGGAGTCATTAGTGCTGGGCGGAGGTGCTCCGGTATATGAAAGAGAATATAAAGAGCCAGCTTACTATGCCGAGAATAAAAAATTCGACATCGCGTCAGTAGCGCCACCCGAAGAACTAAAAGAGGTAGCCCGGTTATTGACCAAGCAACTGAATATCGCTTCCAAGCGCTGGATATTTGAACAGTATGACTCGATGGTGGGCATTGCCAACACGAGCACCAATTGCCCCAGTGATGCAGCCGTGGTGAGATTGGAAGGAACCAAAAGATTATTAGCCGTAACGGTGGACTGCAACTCGCGTTATGTTTGGGCCGACCCGATGGTGGGCGCACAAATTGCCGTGGCAGAAGCTGCGAGAAACATCGTATGCAGCGGTGGGGTTCCATCGGCTATTACCAACTGTCTCAATTTCGGCAACCCCTATTTGCCCGAAGTGTATTGGCAGTTTGTAAATGCCATTCAAGGTATGGGTAAGGCTTGCGAGGCGTTTGACACTCCGGTAACGGGAGGCAATGTGTCGTTCTATAATCAATCTACTGAAGGCGGGGCGGTATTCCCCACTCCAACCATCGGAATGATAGGTGTGGTTGAAGAAAAGGATTTAGTGATGACCTTAGACTTTAAAAAGTCGGGAGATAAGATTTATGTAATCGGGGAGATGAAGGAGGATATTGCTTCGTCAGAATACCTGAAATGTTACCATGAAATAACGGCCTCACCGGCTCCGTTCTTCGACTTAGGGGTAGAGGTGAAGATGCAAGAGGCGGTGAAAGAATTAGTGTATGAGCAAGTGATACAATCGGCACACGATATTTCAGAAGGGGGATTGTTTATTACGCTTTTAGAATCGGCTATGGCTAATCGCAAAGGCTTCGAAATTGAAACCGACCCTGACTTGCGCAAAGATGCCTTCTTGTTTGGCGAAGCGCAAAGCCGGGTAGTAGTAACTGTGAAGCCTGAAAAGGAAGATGCTTTTATTGAAGTAATGAGTCGGCATGATGTTGACTTCAGCAATATCGGTATAGTCACTTCTGCCATGATATACATTGATAAAGAGCGCTGGGGAAGCGTAGGCACCTGGAAGGACAGCTATGACGGAGCCTTAGAAAATGCCCTGAAACAGAGTTGATATTACTCCGCCAAGGCCATATCTATTCTGCGAAGCGCTAAATCAGCCGACAGGATTTTGACCCTTATTTTTCCGCCTAACTCAAATCTGCGTTTGCTGCGGATGCCGGTGAGGCGTATCATCTTTTCATCGTAAGCAAAGTCTTCATCGCCCAGCAGTTCCACACTCACCATCCCTTCGCATTTGTTCTCTATCAGTTCTACGAATACGCCTTTCATAATCACCCCGCTGATAATTCCTTCATACTCCTCCCCTACCTTATCCTGCAAATATTCTATCTGCTTATACTTCACCGCTTCGCGCTCGGCATCCATTGCCTTTCGCTCCATCAGTGAAGAGTTTTTACACCGTTCCTCCAATTCTTCTTTTACCACTATGCCATCACTGTGGTCGAGTATGTGCGTGAGTAAACGGTGCACCATGACATCGGGATACCTGCGAATGGGAGAGGTAAAGTGGGTATAATACTCCATGGCCAGTCCGTAGTGCCCAATGTTGTTAGTGGTGTAAGAAGCCTTCGCCATGCTTCGGATGGCAAGGGTCTCTATCACGTGCTGCTCCGGCTTGCCTTCTACTTTTTTGAGCATTCCGTTAAAGGTGGCGGCAATGTCTGTGTCGTTGTCAAAGTGGAGGCTATAGCCAAAGCGTGCGGCTACAGCTGCAAACTGCGCCAAACGCTCCGGGTCGGGGCGGTCGTGTATCCGGTACACAAAAGGCAGCAGATGTTTCCCTTTGTTCAGGCGGGCACCAAATTTGGCCACCGATTCATTGGCCAGCAGCATAAAGTCCTCTACTAAAAGATGAGCTTCTTTGCGCACCTTCAGAAATACACCGATAGGCTTGCCGGTTTCATCTAATTTGAATTTCACTTCGTCTTTCTCAAAGGCAATGGCTCCGTTTCTGAATCGCTTTTCGCGCAGGCTCTTGGCCATTTGGTTCAGCAGTTGAAGTTCTTTCGCATAGTCCCCCTTGCCGGTTTCCAATACCTCCTGCGCCTGCTCGTAAGTAAATCTGCGGTCAGAGTTGATGATGGTGCGAGCAATAGTCTGGTTCGTTACATTAAACTTCTCATCTACTTCAAAAATGGCCGCGTAGGTCAGTTTATCTTCGTGGGGGCGAAGTGAGCAAAGCAAGTTACTCAGCTTTTCGGGTAACATAGGGCACACTCTATCGGGCAGATACACCGAAGTCGCGCGCTTCTCGGCTTCTTTGTCTAACGCGCTGTTCTCTGTTACAAAGTGCGATACATCAGCAATGTGAACCCCCACTTCAAAGTGGCCGTTGGATAGTTGGCGAAATGAAATGGCATCGTCAAAGTCTTTGGCATCTTCGGGGTCAATAGTAAAAGTGAGCACCTTGCGAAAGTCTAAGCGCTTTTTTACTTCGGCAGGGGGAATCTGATCGGTGTATTTTTCCAATTCGCGATACACCTCCAGCGGAAAGTCTATACTGAATCCATTTTGAATCAGAATAAGTTTCATATCATAGTCAGAGCCTTTTTCGATGCTCAACACTTCCACTACTTCGCCAATTGGTTTTTTGTCCCCGGTGTTCCAGTCGGTAATGCGAACTATTGCGCGATCCTCATTTTTCGCCCCCTTTAGCGCAGTCAGCGGCACAAATACATCGGTATTCAGTTTGCGTTCATCGGCTATAAAAAAGGCAAACTTCTCCAGCACTTCGATGCGTCCGGCAAAGCTGTCCTGCGCTCTGCGGAGAATGCTAATCACCTCTCCTTCGGGTCTGCGACCGGCTTGTGTTATCCGAATTTTTACCAGGTCGCTTTGCATCGCATTATGCACTGCTCTGGGCGGAATAAAAACATCCTTCTCCATTCCTTCTATCGTTACAAAGGCCGAGCCGCTGCGCGTAATATCAATAGTGCCCGAAAGTGTTTTGGAACCGGCTCTGCTTCTGCTTTCTTTTGAAGGGGGCAGTGATCCCGGCATCTTAATTATCCCCTTTTGCCCAATCTGTATGATGCCCGCGCGATCTAATTCATTGAGGGCAAGAACGATTTGCTCTTGCGAATGTTTTTTAATGAGTGGAGGGAAAATTGTGCGAAGGGAGGCTTCTTTGCCTAATGTTTTAATGGCACTCAACACAGATGTCCTCACGTCAGCAGAGGCTTTAGCAGCCTTGGGTTTATGTGAATGTTCTTTCTTTTTTCTCTTTTTTGGCATCGTGTAAATATAGGAGGAATAAAGCGTGGCTTTGAGGATTATTGCGGATTAGTGAGGATTGATTATTCGCAAATAGGATGAAGCACGTGAATTTCTGTAGTTAATTGTGTGAGCAAAGAAAAGCAGATTTTACACCAATCACCCGCGCCTTGCATTTCTGTATCAAACCTTAATAGAATAGATGCACCCACCTTCCTACAATCTTATGCCGGGGTTTTCTATAACAAGAAATAAAGACGAAGATTATAAATACTTGGCGCCTTACTGCGCCCATCTTTGGCACGTCACTCTCCCACGGGCGTTTGTGCTGTAGCGCATTTTGAGGACAAGACCTTTTCGCCAAGATTTCATTCGCTATTCGCCATTCAAAATTCATTATTCATTATTCATTATTCAACATCGGCTACGCAAAGTTATAACACACGCATAATAACAGCAGTGCAGGCGCACCTCCACACCAAAACCTTAGTAGAATAACTCAGACCATCCAAAGCCAACCTTATAAAGGGTAGAAGGAAGAAAGTAGGCCGAACTACAGATTCAGTTTCACGGCATTTACCTGCGGCAAAGTGCAGTTGTATTTAGAGAGGCTCTGACTCAGATATTTGCCTTGGTTGGGCATATCCAAGTTGCCGAAGGTGATGTTTGGGTTATTGACAATACATATTTTCCGGCTATCCTTTCTCTGCCCGTTAGCATTTTTATAGGCCGGATTTTCATAACCATCTACAATTAAGTCAGGAATTTTATCTCCAAAAGCAGTGTAGAGCAAATGAGCAAAGCCAATCGTGCTGTCCGCTTTGCCAATGCCTCGGGTAAACTTGTTGTCGTGTACCGAAATTCCTCCACAGTACGGGTCGTAGATAGAATCAGCGGCAGGTGGTGCAAATGTGAGGTAGCTGAGTATCGCACCGCTGAGAGAGTTGTGCCCGCTAATATCGTTGTTGAATACTTCACACTGCTTGGCAGCCAAAAGCACTAAGCCGGTGCCCGCAGGAATTTTGGAGAGCATGGTTCCTTTTTCCCCGAAGTAAGGCGTGTTGTTATTAATAATGTGGTTATTGAACACCCGGCAGCGGCTGGCGTTTTTCTTGCGAAGACCGGGTAAGTCAAACAGAAATAGGCCTCCGCAGTTATTCTCCAAAAGATTTTCATATACATCGGCATCGGTAGAGTTTTCAATTTCAATGCCCGCCACATTATCGTGTGCGTGACACTTGCGCACCACAATATTATTACTCTGGCTCACAAAAATGCCGGCTTCAGAGGAGCCGAGTACTTCACATTCTTCTATCATCACGTTGGTGCAGCCCACCGCAGCAGTGCCATGCGAACCGTTCTCAGGCCGGTGCAGTGCCGTCCAGCCCACCTTCATTCTGCGGAAGGTAACGTTGAGAGCGTTCTGCGCTTTAATGCCATCGCCTTTGGTGTTGAGTATAGAAAAGTCTTCCAGCACCATGCCGTCCGCTTTTGCGAGCAGTCCTTCCTTTCCTACCAATTGCCCTTTAAAATCTAAAATAGTTTTGTCTTTCCCTTTTCCTTTAATCGTAATGTTCTTAATACTCGTCAGCACTAAAGATTGGCTGAGGTGATACGTGCCTTCGGGAAGTTCTATCACATCCCCTTCTTTAGCCTCCTTCAATTTTTCTATCAGTTGTTTTTGAAACTCACTGTCGGCAGAGGTAGCGGCTTTATTTTGGCAGGCACTCATTCCTATCGAAGCCATGACAAACAGGAAGAAGATTCTTTTCATGCAGCACATGTTTTTACAAAAAGCGCGCAAATATAATGTCATAAGAACAAACCTACATTTTCCCCCCTTCCCGATTAATTTAGCCACTCCACTTCTCCCTCGCATTTATTCCGGATGGTACACCGATTCAGCGCTCTTCATCACGTCTTCCTTCTTTAAACTAAGCTGGCGCATTTGCTGTTTTGCAAACAAATCCATTTGGTCGGTATAATGCTTACTGTTTGGGTTCAGCGAATTGCCGATGGGTTGCAGTGCAGTCAGTTTTTCCAATCCCTGCTTGCCGAACGAAGCCAACATAGTATAGGTATCGCCATGAACAGCCTTAAATGCCAATTTGCCTTTCATAATCTTTGGATAACAAGGACTCAATACATCGGGGAAGCCGCGAAGGGGAATATCCTTAGTCCCTCGCACCAAACGATTTACAGTGCCCCATTCTACTCGGATAGTTCCATAATATTTCTTGAGCGAATCACAGGTATTGCGCAGCGCATCGGCCCATTCTTCTTCAGAAGCGGGAAAACCCATCACGAAGTTAGCATCGTCATAATGGTGCTTGTCAAACACCTGCTTTAGAGCAAGCCCTAATAGCGTGGGCGCATACTCTTTAATTTCAGCCTCGCGATTCCATTGGCGAAGAATATCAATCGCCTCTTTCAAATCGGGGTATTTATTTTCATCGAGATTAAACAGCGGGGCGGCAGATTTAGCAAACACGCTTTTATCAGAAATCTTTACATCAAACTTCAGATCGTGAATGTCCTGATAACTAAATTTCTCCTTTGCCGAAATCAACTCTGTAAATCGCTGCGCGCGATTGTTGTCACCGGGGCGCAAATCCATTAATCTGCGCGGTACATAACAGTAGCCGGTTTCGTTACACTCGCGGGAGGAAGCATGAAAGGGGGTATTGTTCGTATTGAACACATAGCCACATTCGGGGTTAATAGTCTTGGGCATACTGTCAATTGGCACTAATTGAGTCCAAAGGGTTTTCGAGGTATTCCCCGGCACTATTCCGCTCCAGTCGTAAGTGGTATCACGGTCAGGCATCATCCCCTGGTGGATGTAAAAAATATTATCCTCCCTATCGGCATATACAATATTGAAAAGCGTGATGGCGTGAATGCGCACCGCCTCCCAAAACTCGTTGTAGTTAGCAGCTTTGTTCAGGCGGTACAACTCTTCCGCAGTGCGGATGGTGGTGTTTGCCGGAAAACGGACTGCGTAGAAATTATCCCTCTTATCACTTTTCAGAGTAGCTCCGTATTTGCTCCAGTAAGTCATTCGCTTTACGGGCAGCACAAATTTTCCCTTCTTGGCTACATTCACTTTCAACCACACGGGGCGCTTTTCCAATTTCAACCATTGGCCGTCAAACTCATATTCTAATTTGCTTTTAGGATTCATCTTTAGCTTATACACATCTACTCTGTCGAAAGTGTTCCATGTCATGCCCCATCCTAAGTTTTCATTTACTCCCATTGCCAGCGAAGTTCCTCCCTGAAACATGCAGCCCTCCATATTCAACCCTTCTTCACTGTGCAGATGTGCTTCATAAAAGGATAGCAAACCTTCCATTCCCATGTGCGGGTTAATGCACAGATAGGTTTTCCCATCTACGGTCTTAGTGCTGTTCAGCGCAAAAGCATTGCTTCCTACCGAAGGTTGCACGTGTTTAGGGAAATCCACCGTGTCATTATCCAATTTACCGCTTACCGCATCGCCTACTTGATTTTGCGAGTAAGAAAGAGCCGACATCATGGCCACATACGATTTCAGAATATCTTTAGAGGTAACAGGGAAAGCCTTCTTTATCTTCACTTCATCCGGATGTGCTTTGGCATAGGCGTTTAAACCCTGCACATAAGCATCTAAGTATTTCTTAAATTCGGGAGACAGGTCTGTTTCGTATTTTGCCTCTACGATGTCATCTGCGCCAATAGCATGAACAAAGTAATCAGCCTTGGCTCCTTCCATCCCCTCCTTGCGACCCATAAAACCCTTGCCGGAGTAGATTAAATCTTGCGATACGGAAAAAGCATCTTCTGAATTAGCCCAAGCCAAGCCGTAAGCTACTTCTGCATCTGTTTTGGCGAATATGTGAGGGATGCCAAAACTATCGCGAACTATAGTCACTGCTTGTGGGTTTATCTTAGGGAATGTTTCATTATTTCCCGCATAGCTCAAAGTAAATCCGGCAAGTGAAACAGTAAAGACTAACAGAAAGGACAACAAAAAAGTACGCATTTCAAAAAATTAGGAGTTGTAAAAAAACGCTGCCAAGGTAAAGTAATCATAGGAGAAAATACTTTATTCGTGTCGGCTTTATGCAAAGTGCTTTTTGTTTTACTTAGAGTTCGCAGGTTACATTATTTTTGAAGAGATGGAAGAAAAGGAGGAAAAGGAAATTGCAGGGTTTTCAAAACTGCCTAAGCGCGACAAAATATATTGGCTCGCTAAGAATTTCCTTTATGCCAATCCGGTAGAAGTTTTAAAAGAGTTTGCCGAATACTGGCACGATAACATTGAAGCGCAGAAACTGTTGGACGGATTCAGCGAGAACACCCTCACTAATTTTCCCGTTCCTTTCGGCATAGCTCCAAATTTCAAAATCAACGGCACCATCTATGCCGTGCCGATGGTTATTGAAGAAAGCTCTGTAGTGGCGGCTGCTTCTAATGCCGCTAAGTTTTGGTTGAGCAGAGGCGGTTTTAAATCAAAAGTACTTTCTACCAAAAAAGTAGGGCAGGTACATTTTATATACCGCGGCAGACGCGAGCAACTCTTTCACTTTTTTGAAACAGCCAAAGAAGAATTAAAGCAAGGCGTAAAAAAGATAACCTCTAACATGGATCAGCGCGGTGGCGGAGTGTTGGACATGGAACTGATTGACTTTACCGATCAGGAAACAGATTACTATCAACTGCGGGTGTATTTTGATACGGTGGATTCTATGGGAGCCAACTTTATCAATTCATGCCTCGAAGAATTTGGCAAGCTGCTCACCCAAAAGATTCACCTGAGCGAACTTTTTAAGGACGCGGAGAAGGAAGTAGAGATTATTATGTGCATCCTATCCAACTATACTCCGGAATGTGTGGTACATGCAGAGGTGTGCTGCAAAGTGGAGGAACTTGGCACCTTTGACAACGGACAAATGACGGCTCAAGAGTTTGCGCGGAAATTTCATCGCGCTGTAAATATCGCGAGGATTGATTCTTACCGCGCCACTACACACAACAAAGGAATTATGAATGGAATAGATGCTGTAGTGTTAGCCACCGGCAACGATTTCAGAGCTATAGAGGCTTGTGCCCACACTTTTGCCGCTCGCGATGGAGTGTATCGCAGCCTTTCGCAATGCGAAGTAAAGGATGGTGTATTCCGTTTCTGGTTAGATATTCCTATCGCTGTAGGAACCGTAGGTGGGTTGACCTCTTTGCATCCACTGGCAAAACGCTCTTTAGAACTGCTCGGCAATCCAAACGCTAAAAAATTGATGGAGATAATCGCCTGCACCGGACTTGCTCAAAACTTCGCAGCCCTTAAATCCTTAACCACCATAGGCATTCAGGCCGGCCACATGAAAATGCACCTTACCAATATTTTGGCCAGTATGCAGGCAAATGAGGAAGAAGTAAGCAAGGCACAGAATTTCTTTACAGATAAAGTAGTGAGCGTATCGTCTGTGCGCGAGTTTTTAGAAAAACTGCGCAACACTTCTTTTAACAGGAATCTGAATGCGGGGTAATGTTAGTTCGCTTAAAGAATACTTATGCCATCACCCGATAAGAATCAACCCTTAAAACAAATACCGGAAAAACGAGAGGCACTGTTCGTGCTAATATCTTGTATCTGCGTGAATGAAAATCTGTGAGACTTCGAGTAACCCGACAAAATGACTCAGTAGATTATTACAGCCACGGCAAACTATTGCTGACGGGTGAATATTTTGTGTTGGATGGCGCACAGGCCTTAGCAGTGCCCACCACCTTCGGGCAACATCTGCGAGTAGTGGAGT
>CAZQYO010000080.1:4518-10582 GCA_964597415.1 uncultured Chitinophaga sp. | reverse complement strand
GAATGCTGCCCTGTCACGGCAGAGGTCGCGGGTTCGAGTCCCGTCCGGTCCGCAACCCAAAAGCTAAAACCCTTGAAAGACAAGCACTTTCGAGGGTTTTGCATTTTTGGGAGTCGGTTATAATACTCACCGACTCCAAGCGACTCCTGAGCCGACTTCCCAAACACGATTTTACTGTAACTTTTTAGGCAATAGTTCATTTTCAATTCTGATTTTTTCGTTGTGATAGTTTGCAAGACAAAGGCTGTGTCTTATCTCTTCGTAGGTAAGTTGATAGTTGACCATTCTTCCGCTTGTAGAGTCCTTATCATATAGAATTATCATACACCCTTTAGCATCAAAATATTCGGAGATTGCCTTTGCCTTCTTATACAAAGAACCGGTTCCCTTATCTTTTAGCTTCATGGTTCGACATAGTTATCAAATGGTTTTTACCGGCACATAGATATGAAGGGTGCATCTTTGAACGGGAAGGAGTTTTTTGACTTGGGAATCTTTCATAAGAACTTCGCCACCGCTAAAGATGGTGACGGGTGGTTTCATATTGATAAACGTGGTGAAGCCATCTACACTGACAGGTTTGCATCAATCGAACCGTTTTACAACGGGTTTGCTTTGGTAGAAACTTTTAACGGCAGCAAGCAGATAATTGATGAAAATGGGAGCTCTGCATTGAAATTAGACCGTAGTTTTTGACGTAAAATAGTTGCTTTATCTTTTCAAAATGAGTGACATAACTTGGACACCTACTTGGTCAGAATGTCTAAGTTATGGTTATCTGATAAAGTTAAATGTCGCTACTTGGACAAAGCTCGGACAGTTTTTTCCTATTGTAGAATAATTTGTAAAAAGACGCTTCGGGCAACCGGAGCGTTTTCTTTTTAAGCATGTCCATACTATTAACTTACAAAAGTTGTAAGTATACCTTTAAGGGTATAATAAGCGGGAGAATGATGCATTTATACCTAAAAGGGTATAAAAAAGGCATTCTGTTTATTTTTATACCCCTTTAGGTATAGTTTCATAAATATTCCATACATTTGCACCCATAAGGGTATAAAAAATGAAACCAGAAAAAACTTTATCGGAGTTTGTCAAGGGGAAAAGAAAGAAACTGAATTTGACACAACCGGAACTTGCAAAGAAAGCCGGAGTCGGATTAAGGTTTATCCGTGAACTCGAACAAGGCAAAACCGGACTTCGGGTTGAAAAAGTAAATGAGGTTTTGAAATTGTTCGGATATGAATTAGGCCCCGTTCCAATTAACCGTGATAAAATAGATTTATGAGAAAAGCAGTGGTATTGATGCACAATAATGTTGCAGGCCATCTTATCGAAAACGATGAAGGATTTACCTTTTCGTATGACGTAGAATATTTGAAATCCGATAGACCTGAGCCGGTGAGTCTGTCACTCCCTTTATCAGATAAGGCATACACAAGCAAAGTAATGCTGCCGTTCTTTGACGGACTTATCCCAGAGGGATGGTTATTGGAGATAGCCGAGAAAAACTGGAAGTTAAAAGAACGCGATAGAATGGGTTTGCTCTTGGCCTGTTGTCAGGATTGTATTGGAGCAGTAAGTATTCAGGAGGAAAAATAAATGGAAGGAACTATGTCTAAAAAAAGATGCCTCTATTGCTATCATGAATTGAGTGAAGCCGAAACGGATTTCCATCCGGCATGCAGCCGAAAGATATTCGGCAAACCTGTGCCGCCAGAATTGCCATATACCGAAGAAGAGATGCTGGCATTAGCAGATGAGGTGATTAAAACCCGTGCTGCTGTAACAGGCGTCCAGCCAAAACTATCACTACACATAGCAGACAGAAGCGGAGACATTCCTCAACGGTTTACTATAGTTGGCTTGTGGGGTGGGTATATTTTAAAACCGCCAACAAAGCAATATGCTAATCTCCCCGAGATAGAAGATGTTACCATGCACTTAGCGGAAATGAGTGGTATCGCTACGGTTCCACATTCTCTTATCCGACTAAAATCCGGTAGCCTTGCCTACATCACCAAGCGGGTTGACCGTAAAGGCAAGGAGAAACTTCACATGGAAGACATGTGTCAGTTAACTGAACGGTTGACAGAACACAAATACAATGGCTCTTATGAACAGATTGGCAAGGCCATAATGAAATACTCATCTAACCCAGGCTTAGACGTAGTGAATTACTTTGAACAAGTAGTGTTTTCGTTTCTTACCGGCAATGCAGATATGCACTTAAAGAATTTCTCTCTACTTAAAGACCCTGAAATGGGTTACACTCTTTGCCCCGCTTATGATATGGTGGCATCTGCTTTAGTGGTAGAAAAAGATTTCGAGGAACTTGCATTAAATTTAAACGGTAAAAAGCGAAAGATTCAACAAAAAGATTTTGTTGTCGCCATGCGGCTTTTTAATATCAGTGATAAAGCAATCGAGAATATCTTCGCGAAATTTGAATTATCTATACCTGCTTGGTTAGAGTTCATCCGAATAAGCTTTCTTCCTAACGATGTGCAGGATAATTTCATTGAGCTAATCAAACAGAAGACTGTCCAATTGGGATTGAAGTTTTCGGCTTGGGAATAAGTTGAGAGCCAACGACCATTTCGAACTTACAACTTTTGTAACTGGCCTCCCTGCTTCGGATCCGACTAACCAAGAATGTAGCATAGTTTTTTTCTTGGCGTTCTTCTGTCTTAGTTGCACCATGTAATTTGATAAGCTCTTTTTGCTGCTGACAGAACTTTACATTTCTAAAGTTTCCCCTATTCCACAGAGCATATCTAACTAACAGCTAATTGTAGATTTTTAATCTGCACTATTTCAATACAACTTATCTATCTCTCCTTCCAGAAAGCTCATCAACTCTGCCACGTAGGGTTTGCTGAAATCAAATTTCGCACCCGCTGCTTTATAAAATTCAGAAATGGGTCGGGTGTATCCCAAGCTTAAAGCGTTCTTGTAATTCTCAACGGTTTGTTTCGGATCTGCTTTAAAGTTTTTCCAAACGGCCAATGCCCCTAATTGAGCAAAAGCATATTCGATATAATAAAGCGGGACAATATAGAAATGCAAAATTTTCTGATACCCTGCTTCGAGGTAATTTTCGTAGCCGGACCAGTCAATAGCCGCTGCACTATATTCCAGAAAAAGTTGTTTCCATTTTTCTCTCCGCTCTGCTACCGTGTGTTCGGGATGTTGGTATAGCCAAAACTGGAAACTATCCCCTACGCAGGTTTTTGTCAATATGTTCAAGATATGCTCAAGATGGTTTTGTCTGGCGCGATTCAAATCCTCCGTATTGGTGTAAAAAATATCCCAATACTCCATGCTCATCAGTTCCATACTCATCGAAGCAACTTCGGCAATTTCAGAGCCTACTTCTTTAAATGTATTTAGTGCCAAGCCATGCGAAAGAAAAGTATGTACGGCATGACCGCCTTCGTGAACCATTGTCACTACATCATGTTCAGTATTTGCCGAATTCATAAAGATAAAAGGCACTCCAATTTCGGGCATGGTCATGTTAAACCCTCCGGGACCTTTGTTCATCCGCGATTCAAGATCGAGATATTTCATCTCGCGCATAATTTGAATTCGTTCCCCAAAGTATGTATCCAGATGATTGAAGCAAGCAATGGTTTTATCTATTAATTCCTCACTCGACTTTATCGGTTGCAAGGGGTCTTTGCCGTGCATATCTACCTCACCATCCCAGGGGCGTAAAGCTCCCAGCTTTAAACTGTTTTTGCGTTTATCGGCTAATTTGTTTAGTAAGGGTAATACTGTTTCTTTCACGGACTGATGAAATTGCAGACAGTCAGCCGGGGTATAATCAAATCGTCCCAATTCGTCAAACCGGTATTCCATGTAATTTTTATATCCTGCATTTAGTGCTATGCGGTGACGAATCGAAATTAATTCGCTCAACAAGTTGTCTAATGCTTCAACATCCTGCTGTCTTCGCTCATTCACTATCTGAAAAATATCTTTGCGTTGCTCGCGATCCTTGCTTTTGAAAAATGCGGCTGCCTGTTGCAGTGTCATCTCCGTGCCCTGATAAGTGATGCTTTGTGCACCGCTTATCTGATCGAACTCACTTTGCTTCAGGCTCAATTCACTCAACAGGGGGATGTTTTCCTCACGAAACATTTCCACCTTTTTCTTTATTTTTCTAATGGTGGTAAAAAACAAATCCTTATCTAACTGATCGGTAAACGGGCAGGCAATAAATTTTTTTTCCAACTCATTCATCCGCGCCATTACGAAGGGATAAATATGCTGGTACAGATTGGCTAAATCTGCCTTTGCTTTTTCATCGGTTGTGTCTATGGAAGTTTTTACATAAATCCAACGGCTGTTCTCCTCTAATACAGCTTCCAGTTCACTCCAATCTTTTAACCAATTGAGCAGATCCTTCTCCGAATTAATTTCCCGATCAGATAATTGTTGAAAATAAGGCTCAATTTCTGCCCATGTAGCGGTATTAAAGTTCTCCGCTAAAAATCTTCGTTTCGCACGTTGGGGGATTTCAATGCTTTCCTTCATGGAATATATTTTTTACTGCGCTTTGCGCGGTGCTGTAATTTTCTTTGCGCCAGGAGCCGGTTTGGTACTGACCTTTGACATAGGCTTGTCAGACTTTACTTTTTTCGCTTTGCTTTCCTTTTTGGGTTTTTCTTCTTTCGACTTCTTGGCACCGGTTTCGGCTGATTCATCAGTACTTGGCTCATCGGCTTTCACCTCCTCATCGGCCAACACTTCATCGAGTAGGTTTTTGCTGCTGATGAGCAAATACCATTTCGCCAGCTTTTTCATGTCACTTACATAGACTTTCTCCTTATCATAAGTCGGTAATATGGTTTCCATCCATGCCTTCATTTTGGCATCGTCCTTACCATCGGGCACCGGAGTTCCCTTTTCATTTTCTTTAATAGAAGCAAGTACAACCTTTAATTCCACTGGTTCTTCATTAGTGTAGATGGTGATGGTATCGAGTGTCGTAAATAAATGCGTTCTACCTGAAACAAACTGAGTTTTACCATCTACTAAAGAAGTTACAATTAAACCGTCACTTCTTTGGCTGGTTACTTTAAAAAGCCCCGCCATTCCTGTAATCGCTGCAATTTCCGATAATTTCATGCTTAATTTTTTTGGGGTGCTAAGATAGGAATATCCCTTTAATGGCAACACTGGCGATTCTATTTTTGTGCAGCCGCTAAGGAGTAATCATAAAACAGTAATCTTGCAGCAATGGAGTTTAAACTCACTACAAAATATAAACCCTCTGGTGACCAACCGGAGGCAATTGAACAGTTAATAACGGGAGTTAACGAAGGCGACACTGCGCAGGTTTTACTGGGAGTCACCGGTTCGGGCAAAACCTTTACCATTGCCAATGTCATACAGCAAGCGCAAAGGCCTACTCTGATATTGACCCATAATAAAACATTGGTATCACAACTTTACGGAGAATTTAAACAGTTTTTCCCTGACAATGCTGTGGAGTATTTTGTATCTTATTACGATTATTACCAGCCCGAAGCCTATATCGTTTCTTCAGGAACTTACATAGAGAAGGATCTTTCGATTAATGAGGAAATAGACAAACTGCGACTCAGCACCACTGCTTCCCTTTTGTCGGGGCGCAGAGACATCATTGTAGTGGCTTCGGTATCTTGTATTTACGGCATGGGAAATCCGGTAGATTATGAGAATGGAATCATCCGCATATCCAGGGGATTAGTGATTTCGCGGAATATGTTTCTTCACAGTTTGGTGGACAGCCTGTATTCGCGCAGCGATAATGATTTAGTTCGCGGCACTTTTCGCGTAAAAGGTGATGTGGTGGAAATAGCACTGCCTTATGTAGATTATGCTTACCGGATTACTTTTTTTGGTGATGAAATTGAAGAGATAGAAAGTTTTGAACCTTCCTCCGGACGAAGACTTGGCAAATTAGAAAACGTAGCCATCTTTCCTGCCAATCTCTATGTTACCTCTAAGGACAGTATCAACTTAGTGCTGGATGAAATTCGACTTGAAATGGAAGAGCAGTTCAACTATTTCA
>CAZQYO010000080.1:1467-4508 GCA_964597415.1 uncultured Chitinophaga sp. | reverse complement strand
GAATTAAAGAGCGGGTGGAGTTCGATATGGAAATGATGCGTGAGTTGGGCTATTGCAGCGGTATCGAAAATTATTCCCGCTTTCTGGACCGAAGGGAAAAAGGCACTCGTCCGTACTGTTTGATTGACTATTTCCCCAGTGATTTTTTATTAGTAGTGGACGAAAGCCACGTGACCATTCCGCAAGTTGGAGGGATGTACGGGGGCGACCGCTCCCGCAAAATGAATTTAGTGGAATACGGATTTCGACTGCCCTCGGCTTTGGATAACCGCCCCCTTAATTTTCATGAATTTGAAACCGTGGTGAATCAAGCTATTTATGTGAGTGCGACTCCCGGTGATTATGAACTGGAAAAAACAAATGGGGTGATAGTAGAACAGGTGGTTCGCCCCACCGGTTTGCTCGACCCACCTATTGAAGTGCGACCCAGCATGAATCAAATAGATGATTTATTAGAAGAGATAGACGAGCGCATAAAGAAAAACGAAAGAGTGCTGGTGACTACCCTCACTAAACGGATGGCAGAGGAGCTGAACAAATATTTAGGCCGGGTGAATATACGCTGTCGGTACATACATAGTGAAGTGCATACCTTAGATCGCATTGAGATTATTCGCGACTTGCGGTTAGGGAAATTTGATGTGTTGATAGGGGTCAATTTACTTCGGGAGGGTTTAGACCTGCCAGAAGTTTCGTTAGTGGCCATTTTGGATGCAGATAAAGAAGGTTTTCTACGCAACCGCAAGAGCCTGATTCAAGTGAGTGGTAGAGCCGCCCGAAATTCCAACGGAAAAGTAATTATGTACGCAGATAAGGTGACGGATAGTATGAAACTGACGATTGATGAAACAGATCGCAGAAGAGAAAAGCAGATCAAATACAATACGGAACACAACATTACTCCTCAAACAGTATTCAAATCGCGGGAAGAAATTATGAAACAAACTTCGGTGTTGGATATTCGTTCCATCTCCCCCGATGCGTACATAGAGCAGGAAGGAGATATGTCGTTGGTAGCAGAGCCGGTAATTCAGTACATGAATGCCGAGCAACTGCACAAAGCTATTGATGATACCAGGAAGAAAATGTTGGAAGCCTCTAAAGAAACAGACTTTCTTTCTGCTGCCCGCTATCGCGATGAGATGCAATACTTGCAAAAACTACTGCAAGAAAAATTTGCGGGAGCCTAAAAAGCAAAAGCTGTCTTTCAGGAGACAACTTTTGCTTTTTAGCAATATTGAATAAGTGTATTATTTCGCTTTGTCGTTTTTTACGGGGGGAAGGGGTTTAATCGCCAATGCCTACTAATGCATTACCTGAAACTGCTTGGCAATGGTGTGTTGCTTGCCGTCATTATCGGAAGTAATGGTTGTTCTGAGGAAGTAAACCCCACCGGCATAATTAGAAACGTTCAATTGCTGAACTATCTTTCCGTTGGCGTAGTTGGATTGATAAACGTCCGCCATTTTCTGACCTAAGGCATCAAAAACAGCTACCTCTACTTTTCCAGATTCAGGGAACTCAAATCCAAACCACAGATTGTCAACTGCGGGATTGGGATATACTACAAAAGAGCCGTATTCACCTTGCGAAATTTCTAAAATTCCAATAGTAAAGTCATTGGGTTGCTGAAATCCCTGAGTCAGGATATTGCTGCCACCGGTGAAAGTTTCTACCATAGTCATTTCTCCCACGGTGTAAGATAAACTGCCGTTGGCATTGGAGGAGAAGCCACCGGTAGAAGAGATAACAGTCGGGCTGAGTGATTGAGCACCGGCAGATAAAGCAAACAGAATAATACTGAGTGAGAAGTAGGCCTTTTTCATAGCGATGTGTTAAGCAGTGAGATAAAATGTATCCGCCAAATTAAGTATATTGTTCAGACTAATAAAAATAGTGATAGAATATTTTAAATCTCAGAGAATAAAAATCTGGAGGGCAGTCTTCTCTTATGCTTAGTACAACATCCTTGCTTTGATAGTCGCTTTTACTTCTTTCAGCAACTTAAATGCCTCTTTAGAAAGGTTAGTATCTACATCTAATACCACGTAGCCGATGTCGTCATTTGTTTTAAGGTATTGCCCCAGAATGTTGATGTTGTGTGAGGAAAGTTTAGAGTTGATTTCGCCCAACACTCCCGGCACATTTCGGTGAATGTGCAGCAAGCGATGCGTTTTTGCCTGCATGGGCAAGTTTAATGGAGGAACGGAATGAGAGCCGGTGCTGACCCCTCTTTCTAAATAACTCAAAAGTTTGGAGGTAACATCTAAGCCTATATTCAATTGCGCTTCCTCCGTAGATCCCCCTATGTGAGGAGTCAAAATTACATTTGGCAAATGTTGTATCACCGATTCAAATTTTGCTCCGTTCTTTTCCGGCTCTTCGGGAAATACATCAATGGCGGCTCCCCCAACGTGTCCGCTTTCTAAGCCTTTTTTCAGGGCTTCTAAATCTACTACATCTCCGCGAGAGCAATTAATCAACAGGCTGCCTTTCTTCAGGGTAGAAAGCATGGTTTCACTGATCAGGTTTTTGGTAGAAGCCTCGCTGGGTACATGCAGCGTCACAATATTGGAATGTTTCATTAATTCTTTCAGTGTTCGCACCTGTCGGGCATTCCCGTGCGGGAGTTTAGGTTCCACATCGTAGTAAATCACCTCCAAGCCCATGGCTTCTGCCAGCACACTCACTTGCGAGCCTATATTTCCATAACCGACAATGCCCAGTGTTTTACCACGCAGTTCAAAACTGCCTTTTGTTTCTTTCATCCAAACCCCGCGGTGCATGGCGTTGCTCTTGTCAGTGATTCTGCGAATCAGCATCACCGAAAGTCCCACTACTAATTCGGCCACACTTCGGGTGTTCGCATAGGGCGCATTAAAAACCGCGACTCCCTTCTCGGTAGCGGCTTTCATATTGACCTGATTGACTCCTATGCAGTAGCAGCCGATACCCAACAGTTTATTCGCCTTTGCCAATACTTTAGGCGTAATCAGTGTTTTGCTCCGAATACCAATCAGGTGTACGTCCTTTACTTCATT
>CAZQYO010000080.1:0-1457 GCA_964597415.1 uncultured Chitinophaga sp. | reverse complement strand
AAGAAAAAGATATGTCTCCCTTATTCTTAAGGGCTTCATTCATCAAATCTTTTTCTTCTAATGCTCCTGACAGTTTGCGTACGCTGTGGTATCCGGCTTCTTTAAACTCTTCTACTGCGGCATCGCTGATATTTTCGAGCAGCAGGATTTTAATTTTCTCTTTGGGGTAACTCGTTGGCTTATTATTCATATTTCATCTTCTATTTTCAAATTAGCGAGTTGATTTTTTGCGATCACAAATTCCTTCCAAATTTCCTGCACTATTTCTGCGGCCGGTCTCACTTCTTTTACAAAAGAGGAGATTTGACCTATTTCTAACTCGCCTTGTTCTATGTCGCCTTCAAACATGCCGCGCTTGGCTCTGGCTCTGCCCAAAATTCTGGCTAATTCTTCGGATGGTGCTCCGCTGTCTTCCGCCTCCTGTACTTCCTTCTGAAATTTATTTTTCACTAAGCGCACAGGCACTAATTTTTTGAGCGAGAGTTGCGTGTCTCCTTCCTGAGAGTTCGTCACTATCTGTTTAAATTTTTCGTGAGCAGAAGATTCTACACTGGCTACAAAGCGAGTGCCCATCTGCACCGCCTCGGCACCGAGTGCCATAGCTGCAAGCAGGCCGCTTCCGGTGGCTATACCCCCCGCTGCAATCAGCGGTAGGCGGGTGGCTGCCCGCACCTGTGGAATTAAAACAAAGGTGGTCGTCTCTTCTCTCCCGTTGTGACCGCCTGCCTCAAAACCTTCGCACACTACCGCATCGCAGCCCACTTCTTCTACTTTGCGAGCAAACTTAGAGGAGGAAACTACATGCACTACTTTAATACCGTGCTCCTGCAAATGGCGCGTCCATGTTTTCGGATTTCCGGCACTCGTAAAAACAATCTTTACGCCTTCTTCTATAATAATTTGAATATGCTTTTCAATATCGGGATAGAGCAGCGGCACATTCACCCCAAACGGGCGGTCAGTGGCGGCCTTGCATTTTCGCACGTGCTCGCGAAGTATATCGGGATACATAGAGCCACTGCCAATAATTCCCAATCCTCCGGCATTGCTCACCGCACTTGCCAGCTCCCAACCGGCACACCATATCATCCCTGCCTGAATAATGGGATATTGGATGCCGAAAAGTTCGGTAATTCTGTTCTTCATATACGGTTACTGATTAGGGGCTTCTCCGCGCAAATCAATTTCGGTGTTGTCGCCTATGTTGAGACTTTGACTCAAACCCGTAAGGCAGGAGTCGCTTCCTATCAAGGAACTGTGCAAGGCGATATTTCCTAACCGGCTGAACGAGCCGATAATGGAATTGCTGATTATAGAATTATTGATTTCCGTATTTTCTCCGATAGAAACATTGGGGCCTATAATGGAGTTTTTGATTTTGCTGCCGAGGGCAATATTTACCGGAGGAATTATAATGGCATTTTCCTGAACTCCTTTGTTCACCACTTTGGCTCCCA
>CAZQYO010000079.1:0-10685 GCA_964597415.1 uncultured Chitinophaga sp. | reverse complement strand
TCTGGCAGGTTCTACTGAAACCGAGCAGTTTCATTAATTAGCTCATTTAATCCCTATTACGTTCCGATAACTAAAAGAGGCTGTTCTCTACTTTTGAGACAGCCTCTTTTAATAGAAAGAAACCTACACCGGTATAACACACTGCACCAGTGCTGTTACAGTTGATGCAGCAGGGTTCATCCGAAAGGTATTCCCTTTGCCGAGGGAAGTCTCTTTAGCCATTGAATAACAGAAAGGAGAAATCATCAGGGGTCATAGTTGAACCGAGATTATTCAATAGAGTAGTATTAATTTCCTGAAATCAACACGGGTAATAACTTTGCGAAGAAATTAATGACAACCAAAATGGTGAAAGAAATTCAAATAGAATTTACGGACAGAAATGTAACTGCCTGGGGCGGCATGAAACTGATGAAAGATATGCTTGACCGCATCGGCATAAAAGAATTTATGAGCGGATTAGACCTTCCCGAAAAGGGTTCAAACCGAGGCTACGAATCCATGCAAATCATAGAATGTTTTTGGGCCAGCATCTGGATAGGCGCAGGCAGATTCAGTCACTCCGCCTATCTGCGTAATGATAAAGTTGCTCTTAATGCGTCATTAATGTGCTCCTAATGTGTTTCTAATGTGCACTTAGTGTGCTTCTAATGTGCTCTTAATGTGTTGTTAGTTCACTTATAATGTGAACTAATGTGCTTCTTATGTCCTCTAATGTGCTTCTAATGTGACTTAATGTGCTCTTAATGTGAACTAATATGCTCTTAATGTGACATAATGTGCTCCTAATGTGAACTAATATGCTTCTAATGTGACGTAATGTGCTCCTAATGTGAACTAATATGCTTCTAATGTGACGTAATGTGCTCCTAATGTGAAGTAATATGGTCCTATACAAATTAGGCACTGAGTCTGTTCACCGAACTGTGTCAAATTTAATATTTGACACAGTTTATTGAACAGACCCTAGGCACTCGCGAATGCTCGCGCCAGTTGCGCTTTCCAGACAGCCTTATGCTGTCTATCATACATCATTTGGTGGTACCGGACAAATCAGGAAGCGGGAGGAACAGCCGGTTTTCCCCGAGTCAGTAAAATAGTCCTTCCTCTCGCTTGCTTAGGATAGATTTAATGTTGCAGAATAAACCTGCCGAGCGTTCTTCGCTCGCCTTTCTGCCCCGTGATGGCGGCTACATACAAGCCTTCGGGTAAGTCAGTTACGGAGATGTTCACTACTTTCATCCCCTCTTTTCGGCTCAGCAATTTCACCTGCTGACCTAACTCATTATAAATTTCAATAGAAGCATAACTGTGGGTTATTTCCTCCCCGTTATTCTTCATATCTATGGTTATCATATTATTGGTCGGGTTGGGGTAAAGGCTTATTCCGTGTAGAGCAATTTCATTGATGCCTTCCCAAATTATATCGCAAGTAGTATCGCAAAGTGAAGCGTATCCGAATTGGTTATACACTGTTTGACAAACAATGAGGTATTCAAAACCATTACAGCCCCATAAATTCTCGATTGGAAACACCACAGAATCTCCGGATAATATTATCGGGAGGTTATTACAGAGATTATTGTCAATGTCCGATATAGTCCATAAAACAGAATCACTATTAACAGAGGTACTTATCAAAAGAATTGGGTAACCGGCATATACCGTGCTAGTTGGACATTCAAAAATTGAATACATAGAGCTTATATAACCATTAAACCCGGCCACGGGCAATAAAGAGGAGTCGGCTACCGATGTCATCACCAATATTCCCGTATCGCAATACACCGGAGATCCGTTGTCGCAGATAACATACCAGCAGGTGTCATTGCCGGTAAAGCTACTGTCTGGATGGTAGGCTATGCTCGTGCAGTTACCCGTAGAGTCAATGCTAAAAGCTCCGGAGCCGAATATGTTTGTTACACAGAAGGAGCCGCTGCCATCGGGGTCGGCATCGTTTAAGCCAACGTTTACAATAGTGCCGTTAGGCTGCATTACACTGGCAGTATCTTCTACTGCAAGAGGTGGATGATTTAGCGGATCAACGGTAAATACAACTCTGCCGGTATCGCAAAGCACCGGGTTGCCGTTATCGCATAACTGATAATAGCAGGTATCCGTGCCGCTAAAAGTACTGTCTGGTTCGTACAGTATCATATCACAGCTTCCGCCTATAGCTTCGGTGGCATAGGGCGAACCCCAAACAGAAGTGATACAGATAATATCATTATCGGGATCCACATCGTTAGAGGCTACATGAAGAATGGTGGAACTACCTCCTGTTACTCGGAGGGTATCATCAAAAGCTACGGGCGCATGGTTAGTCGCAGAAATACCGTTTACCACCACATTAGTGCAATGCTGGTTGCTCCCTGCACTATTGCTTGCCGTTAAGCAAACATTGTAAGTATTGTTAGCTGCGTAAACGTGACTTGGATTTTGTTGGGTAGAAAGGGCCGAACCATCGCCAAAATCCCAACTCCAAGAGGTAGGGGTGTTGGTGGAGAGGTCGGTAAAGTTGACCAAGCCACCGCTGGTATTGACCCACGTAAAAGCCGCCACCGGTGTTGCGGCAATACCCGTTACTACTACCTGCTTGCAAACTGCGGTGCTACTGCCCCCCGCATTGGTTGCCGTTAAGCACACATTGTAATTGCCGTTAGCCGCAAACACATGAGTAGGGTTTTGTTGGGTAGAAACTGCCGTGCCATCACCAAAGTTCCAACTCCACGAAGTGGGATAGTTATCTGACAAATCGGTAAACGCCACTGAGCCGTTAGTGCCCACCACAAACCTGACATTAGCTACCGGAGCATTGGGGGGTATCATACTCCAGTTCACCGATTGCAACACATTGGCCGTATCGTAAGTAAAGTTGACGACACTGCCTTGTGCTTCTTTGGTGATATAGGTATAGCGAGTAGTGGTTTTGGTGTCGTCTGAAAAAGTGCTCCATGTGCCAAAGAACAAAGTTCTTATAACTGTGTGTGTAGTTTCAATTCGTTTCTTTCTTAAACATTTGTAGGCTCCCACCGGAGTAATCACTTTTCCCCAGCCATCTATGGTATCAGAATAGATGGTATTAATAGTCAGTTCTACAGTGGTGACTGGTTGCCCCACCGAGCTACCGGGAACTGATTTTTGCAAATAAGCAGTACCGTTAAAATTACTTTGATAAGTAGTAGGAAAATGAAAGAGATCGGGCTTAGTAGTGTAAGCTGCAGATATAGAATTTCCGGGAGTCAACTCCCCCTGAAACCCTTCCAGCGTCAGCTTATTGCCGGGATTATCGGTATTCGTAAATAAAAAGTTTATTCCATCAGTAGTCAGTGCATCATCGGCATTGGGGCAAGTACTTAACTGACCGGCTGTAGGGGTTCTGTATTCTACGGTATCGTATTTCCACAAAGCTAATTGGCTGAAATCATACACCTGATTGGCTCCTTTATTGCCGAAGTTGATACTCGGCAGCGGCAAAGTGTCCACCGCAATGCGCTGACTGTGCCCGGCTACCGGGGCATCACCAATAGCAAACGTAATAGGAGTTTGCGCAGCACAGAAATAGCCGATAAATAAAAAGGGGAGTAGTAGTTTTTTCATCTTTAAAATGTTTGTGTAAAACTAAGAAAAACCGCTAACCGGAGAGGGTAACCGAGCAGAAAAGAGGTAGTAGTTAAGAAGAATGGAAGAAATTATTCCACCTGTATTTGACTTTGTAATAATAGATTCCTATTAGGTATCACAGATAGTTACAGAGAAGGAAACGCCCGATGTAAAGTATATTGATGCGTCCGGCTATCTCACACAAAATAATCTTCGTAAAATTTCAGCGCATTCTCGCGCATTAGTTTCTTCACTAACTGAGCCGGAGTGTAACCAAACCACAATTCCTGCTTGTATTTGTGCTCTTCCAGATACTCTTGCAGGTCGCTCATCAATAAGGGAAGTTGCGCACTGCTGTAATAGGGGTCCATGTGAGTGATGGTGCCTTCGTAGTCACTGCCTATGCTCAGGGCATCCCACCCCTTTTCATTTCCTACCGCTTTTACAATAGCAAAGGCATTCTCCCAAAACATTCGGCTAAACTCTTTGCGCATCCGCTCTTTATCCGGTATTTCCGAAATTCCTTTGATTGCTTTAAGTCCGCCTAAGTTTCCTTTGTCCATCATCAAACCAATGAGGCCACCCGACTGCTGAATGTAGCAGGCTTCATCATTGCATACGTTAATGCTCCACTTGTACAGCCGTTGATGCCGGGTTTTGCGCGGACTATCCTTTTCACGAATAGAACTTTCGAGACTGCTGTAACCGTTTACTCCGGCATGGCTGAAAACGATCGGAATTTTATCGTGCGGATTCAGGTAGTTATAGTTTTGTATAAAGGAGTAAAACTCTTTGCGAGCCGTGGCACTCATGTGTTTGGTATCAATGAGAATGCGCTTGCCGTTTTTGCGGCTCAATAGTTCACGCACTACATGCCAGCCAATGGGCGTAATACTTTTATCCTTTCCTTTGTTTTGATTTAGCAGCGCACTGGTAGGCATTTTAAAACTAGTAGCATGCCCGCTCAGGTTGTTCCAAAAGTGATGCGCCAGATTAATAGTAAAAGGCGGATACTCCCAACTCTTTACTTCTCTGATGCGCTCGCTCATCATTTCTTTTTGTTCCTCCAAACCCATCATTTCAAAATCCTTTCCATCCGTGCCGAATACATGACCGCCTTCGATGCTGATAATGCCGACTAAGGTGTTTGGCTTTTTGAGCAGCGCTTTTGCCTCTTTGTAATTATTGGCTAACCGAAATTCAAAACGACCATCCGGGCTTTGCCCCTGGTTGTCGCGCACAAAGCGGTATTCATTGGCTAAATAGTCGTAATAGTCAATGTGGTTTTTCAGGTAACTGATTCTTTTCTGATCAAAGCCCAGAATTACTTCGTGCATAATATCCAAGCGCTCTTTCCCTATGATGAGGCTGGGCACATTGCGCAGTTTTAAGAAGCCTTTCTCGATGGGATAAAGTGATACGTTGAACAAACGCACATTCCCCTCGGCCTGGGTATATAAGTTGCACTGCGATTCTTTTAAAACCTGATGCGATGTTTTTTCGATGCGCTGCGCAAAAGGAGTTCGATCGGTTTTGTGGTAAATCTTTTCCCACATATTTTTTGTAGGATGCGGATGCCCGCTATTAAATGCTTTGGTGTTGGGATGGCAATGCAGGTCAACAATAAAATCTTCGGGGTTCATCATGCTGTCTTGACGTATGGTTTAGAGCGATATTTTGCTCAGGAGTAAATATATTTGCTTCATGCAGATTATCACCACATCAGATGGTTCGCATACTCTTTTTTCAGAGCAGTTTAATGAAATTTACCACTCGCGCCACGGTGCTATTCAGGAAAGTGAGCATGTTTTTTTAAAGGCCGGATTAGAGGCCTCGTTGCAGCAAAAAAAAGGAGAGGAGCGAATCCGAATTTTTGAAGTAGGCTTTGGCACGGGGCTAAATGCTTTGCTCACCATGCTACGGGCTGAAAAGAAAAACCTGAAAGTAGAGTATGAAACCGTAGAGTTATACCCGGTACCTATTGAAATTATCAAGCAGTTGAATTACCCTCAACAGTTGAACTTTGCGTACTGTTACGGACCATATCACACCATGCACTTAGTGCGTTGGGACGAATGGCATGAACTCACGCCTTATTTTCATTTCCGAAAAATAAATACTTCACTTTTGGAAGTGACTCTGACAAGCGGCACTATTGACTTAATCTACTTCGATGCTTTTGCTCCCGAACATCAGCCTGAAATGTGGAGTGTAGAAGTTTTCCGAAAGTTATATGAAGCCTTAGCTCCAGGTGGAATTTTAATGACTTATTGCAGTAAAGGAACAGTGCAGCGGGCAATGAAAGAAGTGGGGTTTAGCCTCGAAAAATTGCCCGGCCCTCCGGGGAAAAGAGAAATGCTGCGAGCGCGTAAAAACTAATACTACGCACATACATTGCGTATTCTCCCCTTTTATTTGTAATTCGCTGAACGAACAATCATTTAAGAATGTCGAATTGGTTTTCCTATCCGTCAGGAGTGGATGGCTAAGTAGAATAAACAATAACAGTGCTTCGTATTTATAAAGCTTCAGCCGGTTCCGGCAAAACATACACCTTGGTACGCGAGTATCTACGGCTCGCATTCAAAGGCCCCGATGCTTTTAAGCACATTCTCGCTATCACTTTTACCAATAAAGCCGCTTCTGAAATGAAATCGCGGGTGATGGAATCGCTGGAGGGGATTGCAGCGCGGAAAGAAAGTTATCATGCCCTTGCCCTTGAGTTAAGCGCACTCACCGGAAAGCAGGAGGATACCTTGCGTCACGAAGCCGGAACAATTTTGAAAAACATGCTGCATCAGTATGCTGACATTTCTATCAGCACTATTGACAGCTTTGTGCACCGCATAGTCAGGGCATTTACTTATGACTTGCACTTGCCTATGAATTTTGAAATTGAAATGGACGGTGATAAACTGTTGCTGGAAGCAGTGGACTTAATGCTGGATCGGCTCAATGAAGCCGATACACAAGTGACACAAGCCGTACTCGAATTTGCAGAGGACCGTATTGAAGAAGGCAAGAGTTGGCGCGTAGAAATGGATATTGCTTCACTGGACAAAGAGTTGTTTGTGGAGGATGCCGTTTCGCAGGTAGAGAAACTCCGCTTCGTTTCTTTTGATGCCATGCGCGAAGCTCGAAAATCTATCTATGCCCGAAAAGCGGTTTTTGCACAAAGCTTGTATGCCGAAGGCAAGAAAGCGTATGATTTGATTTTGGAGAGTGGCCTCACTACAAAAGATTTTCACCAAGGCGGGCGTGGCCTCTATGGTTTCTTTAATGCTTACGCATCGGGACAGTTCCCCTTGCAGATAAAGGGCAACAGCTACGTATTGGCTACGGTGTATAGTGATAAATGGAGTAAAGCCTCTACTGTTACCGAAGAGGTAAAGGAGCAATTGAAGCAGTACTATGAAAAGATAATTTCCATTTGGGACAAAGATGGAAAAGACTTTTTTCTCTGCGAATTACTGCTCAAAAATTTCTTCTCATTTATTCTGTTGGCCGATTTACAGAAATTGATGGAGGAGTGGAAACGCAGTAATCATCTGCTGCATATTTCCGACCTTCAGCACCGAGTATTTGAAATTGTAAAAGATCAGGAAGCCCCCGTCATTTATGAGCGCATTGGCGACTGGTACGATAACCTGCTCATTGATGAATTTCAGGACACCTCAGTAGTGCAGTGGCGCAATCTGTTGCCCCTGATAGAAAACGCACAATTCAAAAATGAAGATAGTTTGATAGTAGGTGATGGCAAGCAGGCTATCTATCGCTTTCGCGGAGGCGAAGTAGAACAGTTTTCGATGTTGCCCGCTATTTACGGAAGCGCGGACAACAAGTTGCTCAAAGAAAGAGAAGTAGCGGTAAATAATTATGGGGTAGATATAATCTCACTTGAAAACAACTTCAGAAGTCGTGGAAAAATAGTTGAGTTCAACAATGCACTATATCGGGAACTGCTTCAATTACCTGAGTTGAAGAACAAAGACATCTACAACGATTACCATCAGCTGCAAGGGCGAAACGAGGGCGGTGGTTTTGTTAGTATGGAGTTCTTAAAAGTAGAAGAAGATGCGGGTTACACTATACACGACTACCGATGCCAGCGGATAGAGGAGATTGTGGAAGAAGCCTTGAGCAAGGGCTACAGCCATCGCGATGTAGCTGTGCTGACACGATCTAACAACAATGCCAGTATTATCGCTTCGTATTTAGTGAGCCGTGGTATTCCGGTCATATCTCCCGAAAGTTTACTTATCCATCATTCCCCAAAGGTGCGTCTATTGCTTTCTACGCTCACTTACTTAGACCGAATGGATAATCATATTGCCCGCATGGAGATTCTCCACTTCTCTCATCTGCTGCTCGGCAAACCCATTCAATACGAGCAATTAGATATGCGTATTTCAAGTGCTTCATTTGAAAAACTTTTACAGCACACTACCGGTATCATCTTTGACCCCTCTACATTGCCTACCGGCCGCTTAGTGGATTTACTGCATCAATTGGTGTTTCATTTTAAAATTGATAGTGATGATCCGTTCATTCAATTCTTTTTAGATGAAGGCTTGCAGTATGCTTCCCGTTATGGGAATAATATCAATGACTTTTTAATGTGGTGGGATAGTGTAAGGACAAAAAAGAGCATTTTGTATCCCGACAGCATGGATGCCGTGCGCATTATGACCATTCATAAATCAAAAGGGCTTCAATTTCCTGTGGTGATATTACCCGATGCCAGCGGAAAAAAGTACATGAATAAAAATTTTTTCTGGGTGAGTTTGCAAAAGAAGTGGGTGCCGCAGTTGAGCCTTGCTATTCTACCCGTTGATAGAAAAGTAGCAGAAACCGAATTTGCACCACTTTACGAAAGAGAAGATGAACAGTCTTTTCTCGATATGCTCAATCTGTTGTATGTGGCTACTACCCGCGCTGAAGACGCTTTGTATATTCTCAGCGAGGAATTAAAAAAGGAGCCGGAAGAAATGAATTCGACTACCGCACTTCTGGTAGGGTTTCTGAAAATGGCGGGGAAATGGGAAGGCTTTCGACCCTATATATTTGGCGATGAGCAATATCAAAAAGCACCTATAGCCAAGAAAAAGAGTGAAATGAGTTTGTACGAAAGACAAAAGACCCAATCTGCCAATTTGCTTTCTTCTGCTATTCGCATCAAAATGAAATCAGATTTGCTTTGGAGTAAAAATGATACCGGTAAAATTGATTCCGGCAACTTACTGCACGAAATATTAAAGCAGATAAGGTACTCCGGAGAAGAAGCAAAAGTAGTTCGCCAATTCGCGGTGGAAGGGCTTATTAGCGAAACAGAAACTGAAATTTGGATAGAAAGAATTAAGGCAGTGACGAATCATCCCGAAATGAACGCATTTTTCTCTCGCGATTGTGAAGTGGTGAACGAACGCCCCTTATTAAAGAAGGATGAAAAAATGAGAATTCCCGATCGCGTAGTGTGCAAAGGAGAATCTGTGGTGGTGATTGATTACAAAACCGGAAATCCCCGACCGGAACATCATCAACAAATAAATGATTACTCGACTTGGCTCAGCGAAGCGGGAATTCATGTGAATCGGAAAATACTTTTCTACACCGCTACTCAAACCATGGAGGTATTATCATGAAATTTTTAGAAGGAGTAGCGGCACAACTGATTAGCAAGCACGGTCACGATTTGAGTAAAATTCTGGTGCTCATGCCTAATCAACGATCTTGCACTTATTTGCGAAACGAATTACAGGCTCAGGCACAGCAGGCCATCTTTGCACCGCAACTAAGTACTTTACAAAACTGTATGCTGCGTTTGAGTGAATGGGTGCTGGCCGATAATATTGAACTGCTTACGGAACTCTTCGCTTGCCACCAACAGATCGGTGGAGGGCTGAGTATGGATGATTTTATAGGGATAGACCAAGTGCTGTTAAAGGATTTTGAAGAATTGGATTTGCAAATGGCAGATGCGAAAAGTTTTTTCAAAAATCTTGAAGCACTGCAAAGTATGAAGACCTATGAGCCGGGGAAAGCCCCTTCGGAGTACAAACTTAAATACCGAAAATTTTGGGAAGAGTTTGGCCTTTTGTATAATACCCTGAAAAAAAATCTTGCCGAAAAGGGGAAAGCCTATCGAGCGATGATGCTGCGACAAGTAGCAGAAACCACGGAGAAGATGCAAGCACTTGAAGCGTATCATGCTATTTATCTCGTTGGTTTTTCCGGATTGAATAGAACAGATGAAGTTTTTATTTCCTTTCTAATTAACGAAAGAAAAGCAGAATTGATTTGGGATGCCGATAAATATTACGTGAATGATAAGTTGAACGATGCGGGATATTTCTTTAGAAAATACCGCTCCAAGTTTAAAATCAACGAATCGGTGTTGCGGGATGAAATTGCCGCCACTCCCAAGATTATTGAAGTGATAGGTGCTGCCAAGAGTATAGGGCAGGTAAAAGTAGTGGCCGATATTTTGCAGAACCGTTTGCAATTAGATGAACACTCGGCATTAGAAACAGTAGTAGTAGTACCTGACGAAAAACTGTTGAGTCCCCTCATTGCTCACTTACCGGATAACATTCCGGTGGTGAACATTACAATGGGAATAAGCATGGCCGGCAGTAATGCCGCTTCGTGGGTCGAAATCCTTTTTAGAATGTATGAGAATGCACAGCGCTTTCGTTCTTCCTCCGGTACACAGCGCTTTTACTATAAGGATGTGTTTTCTCTGCTGCAACACAATTTCTTTCGTTTGTTATTTGGGAATGGAAGTTCAGAAGAGTTTATCCAAAAGATGAAACACAACAACCGCACCATCATTGGCAAAGAAGAAATAGCCGAAACATTAGGAGCTAAAGCTGAGTCGCTTTTCTTTGAAGGGGAGTCCTCCAGCGAATACGCAAGATATTTAATTGAACATATCAGTCAACTACTCGACAAACTGATACAAGGAGTCCATCAGGGAAATTATGCTTGGTCTTCTGAAGTAGAAATAACTCATCGGCTACTGAACATCATTAAAACAACAGGCCCGATAACGGCACAGCCGGAAGCCCCGCTCATAGGCACTT
>CAZQYO010000078.1:0-10713 GCA_964597415.1 uncultured Chitinophaga sp. | reverse complement strand
CCTCCACCCTTGCTTACGCTACATATTGGAAAGGAAACACCGAGCTATATAAAGGATTGTACTCAAGAGCACTGGATCTATATCAGAAAGTATATGACCTTTCCATACAAACGGGAGATAAATGGAACATCACTCGCGCCATTGACGGCAAAGCTTCTATCTATGAATCATTGGGAGAAAATGACAAAGCGGAAGAGTATTACCTCGAAGCTTTAAAAACCGCCAAGGAATCGAACTTTACCGATTGGATACCTACCGTCACCTTCTCTTTGGGAAACATTGCCTATAAGAAGGGGAATAAGGCAGAAGCTATCAAAAAATATCAGGAAGCTATCAAGCTATCAGATGTGAGCGGCAATATGAACAACAAAGCTAACTGTCTTCAGCAATTAGCTTCGATATATTATGAGCAGAATAATTCAGAAGAAGCAATGGAATTTATCCGGCAGGCAATGGATATTTTCAAGGAAACCGGTTCTGCCTCTTCCTATAGCTACAGCCGGCTGATGATGAGCACTATCTTATTAAAGGATAAAGAATGGGATTTGGCAATCAAATTGGCGCAAAACTCTTTAGAGGAAGGAAAGGCAAAAAAGGATATTGCCTTGCAACGAGACGCGGCAGAAGTTCTCTATTACGCTTATCAGGGGAAAAAGAACACGGCCAAAGCACTTGACTTCCACATTATCTTTCATCAGCTCTCTGAAACAAAACACCGCGAAGAGTTGGCTAAAAAGCTCACCGAGATGGAATTGCAATCTAATTTTGAAACAGAAAGAAAGATTGATAAAGCCCGTCAAGAAAAATTAAATGCCGAAATGAATGCCCGTATAGGAGAAGAGAAATTGATGAAGAAAGTGGTGATCATTGGTTTTATTTTTATTGCCCTAATAGCCGCAGTTGCCATCTTCGCTTTTATGCAAAAACGCAAAGATACCCGCTTGATTGATGCCGAAAAAAGAAGGAGCGATGAACTACTTGGAAGTCTTTTGCCCTATACACTTATTGCAGAAGTAAAAGAGCAACGCAAACACCTGAATAATAATCGCTCTACTGTCATCTTTGCAGATATTAAAAATTCATCGGTATCCACAGAAGCAATTAGAGCAGAAAGAGTACTCTTTACTAAAACATTTAATACCATCTTAGCAAAACATCAATTAGAAAGCATCAAGGGAGATGAAGATGTGCTGATGGGAATAGGACAAAATGGAACATCGGCCAAGCATTTAGCCACCAACGTTATTCGAGGAGGCATTGAACTATTGGAATTTGCTAAAATGAGAAAAGATGAAAACCAAAAAAGTGGCCACTCCTATCTTGAAATAGGAATAGGGATTCACACCGGACCTGTCATTGCGGGTATTGTTGGATTAAAAACCTCCGGCCACGATATTTGGGGAGACACTGTAAATATTGCCGCGCGAATAGAACAGCATGGAATGGCAGGTAAAGTCAACATTTCATCAGCCACCTATGCTTTAGTAAAGGATGATTTTAACTGTGTACACTACGGCAATATTCCCATCAATAATCAGGAAGAGCTTGAAATGTATTTTATTGACTTGTCGTTAGGGTAATGGGGATTATTCTTTACTTTGTCACCTCAGTTAAGCTCAAAATCATCTATTCTCGTATGTACAGTTTCTTTAAACTACTGCTGTTCTTATTATTGGCAATAGGCTTCTCTCCGATGTATGCACAGACAGGGAATAGTTCTAAGCAAAAACAATTAGAAGATATTAGAAAACAAATTCAGGAAGATCAGAAAACTATTCTGCAACAACAGGAGTGGAATGACCAATCTGCCCAGCAGGAAATCAAAAAGCTAAATCAGGAGAACAAAAAGAAAAGTATAGAAGTGCAAACTTCTAAGCAGGAAGCGCAAATTGCAAAGCAAGAAGCGCAAAAAGCAAAATTAGAATTGCATAATAAGCAGGTGGAGTTGCTGGAAACACAAATAAAAATTGATTCTGCCAAAAGTATTTTAGACGAAACCGAATCGCGGTTGCAATCGGCAGAAATGATTAACAAGAGGATTTTAGAAGAGAAGCAAAGACAAGACGACAGTGTAAAAATTTTAAAGAAGGAACAGGAACTGCAGGATGCACAGTTGCAAGCCAAACAAGTAGAACTCAACGCTCAGAAAGCGAAAAGTGCCTTCTACATTATTATTGCCGCTGTTTCTTTAACCCTCTTTTCCATCATTATTGTCTTATTCCTCGGCCGGCAAAAAACGCTTCGAGATTTAGGAGAAAAAAATAAGGTGATTGAAGAAGAAAAGAGAAAGAGTGATGAGTTACTGCTCAATATTCTTCCGGAAGAAGTGATGCACGAACTAAAAGCACATGGCAAAACACAGGCGCGGAACTACTCCAAAGCCTCCGTGTTGTTTGCGGATATCAAAGACTTTACCTCCATCAGCGAACGCTTAACCCCTGATGAATTGATAGAGGGATTAGATACCTACTTTGAGCGATTCGATAAAATAATTGAGAAACACAACATTGAGAAAATAAAGACAATAGGAGATGCTTATGTATGTGCCGGAGGCGTGCCTACCAAAAGTGAGGATAATGCTTTTGATGTAGTACAGGCCGCCCTTGATTTTCAAGAAGAAATTGAACGGCTGCGAGTAACCCGAACTGCTCAAGGGAAAATCCCTTTTGAATTTCGCATCGGTATTCATACGGGACAATTAGTAGCCGGTGTCATCGGCATTCGAAAATTTGCCTACGATATTTGGGGTGATACCGTGAACATGGCCGCACGGATGCAACAAGCCGGTGAACCGGGGAAAATCAACATTTCGGGGGCTACCTATGAAATTGTAAAGAACCGATTCGTTTGTGTTTCGCGAGGAAAGCATGAAGCTAAGAATAAGGGTGCAGTGGAAATGTATTTCGTTGAAAAGGCCATAAGCTGATTATTAAATAATTTTATTTTTATCCCTTCATGAGGAGGTTTGAAGAAGTAGAAACGCATATCATCGGTAAGTTAAAAAGAGAGCTTCCCAAAGACTTATATTATCACGGGCTTCACCATACCCTTGATGTACTTCGCTCTGCCCAAATGATAGGGAAAGAAGAGAAGATCACGGAGAAAGAAATGCTTCTTTTAAAAGTGGCGGTGTTATATCACGATTCAGGCTTCACTAAAACTTATAAAAACCATGAGGAGGCAGGTTGCGAAATGGCTCGCGAAGACCTTCCTGCATTCGGATTTTCGGATGATGAAATAGGCCAGATATGTGGGATGATAATGGCCACTAAAATCCCTCAGGCTCCTAAAACAAAATTAGAGTTCATAATAGCTGATGCCGATTTGGAATATCTCGGTACCGATCAGTTTGAGAAAGTAGGCCGAACCTTGTACGAAGAGATGAAAATTTATGTGAATTTAGAAGGGGAGCGCCAGTGGAATATTATCCAGATGAACTTTTTAAAATCACATCACTATTTCACCGATTTCTGCAAAAAGAACCGGGAGGAAGTAAAGCAAAAACATCTGCAGGAAGTTATCCGTATTGTAAACGGCTATGATTAATTTTTCGCCAATCCGGTAGATTTTACATTTTGCGCTCTTAGCCTTCTGCAAAGTGTTTTTATAATTCCTTTAGCCACTTCAATACGGCTCTCCATTATTTCGTAAAACGGCTCTTGATCTAATTTAAGCAACAAAGCATCTGTTTGAGTAGTGGCACTCGCAGAGCGGGTTTCCGTATCTAATAAAGACATTTCCCCGAAAAAATCATTCTCCTTGGATATCGCAAGTGTGTGGTCGTTCTTATGAATACGCACTTCCCCTTTAAAGATGATATACATGCACTGAGCCATATCCCCTTCCCTAAAAATATTCTGATCCTTCTCAAACTCCACCTCTTCCAATATCTCCGCTACTTCGGCCAGCACGGTTTCGGGGGTTTCTTCAAACAGGCTGAGCGATTTGAGCAAAAGAACTTTCTCAATCAACAATAAGCGGTTTTCATGTTCTCGTGCCATATCAGTTTAATTCTGCCAGAATTTTTGAGGCGGTTTCGTGTAATAATTTATCCGGCTCCTTTTGGACTTTTCGCAGCCATGTTTTTTTACTTTCTCCCTGGTAAAAAATAAGTGAATAGACGGCTGCTGCGCGAGTCCACCGGTGGTAATGATGGTGTTTATTATCTAAAATTTCTTCGATGGTGTTCTCGTAGCTGACTTGTTCTTTAAAGTACGGATTCAAAGCATTACAGCGGTCGGCTACACTTGCCGATTCAAATATGACTATAAATTTAAGAGAGATTTCTTTGGGCACTTCTATTTCAATTATCTCTAAGGCATTGGCAATACTCTCTTTCTTTTTTATCTGAAAGGCATTTTTAGCTTTTATCATTTTCTCCTTGTCATACACGAATGAAAACAACAGTAACATTGAATCTCTGATTTCATCCAATTCAAGATGTAGTGCATCGGCCAGCACTTCGCTTGACTTGGGCAGTTCCTTAATCATAAAAAGAATGCGAATAGCCGAAGCGATGTATTGGTTCATCAGCTCGATGTGGCGCTGCCGATGATGAGGCTTTGATTTAAATTCGCAGAGATGCAAAGAGTGAAAAATGAGTCTGCGCATCGCGGGAAGTGTCCACACCAAATCATCCAAAAGGATAGCTGCGGCCTCAGTTCCTATTCTTCCACAGAGTAAAATAAGTTTCGATTGCTGTTGGTGACTCAAGTGATGTTCCAAAAGTGCTTTGCGGATATGCGGCAGCGACTGGTCGCCCAAACCGAACAGGGCCTCCAATGCTTGCCGGTCATTTTTCTTAGCCAGAAAAAAAGCAATCACCGGTTCTACCAAGTTTTTATTTTTCACCTTCCCCGAAGCCTCTATGGCTGCTGATACTACTGTAGCATCTTCATCTTTCATCAACTGAAGCAATGGATTATAAAACGAAGGAACTTTCAGGTCGCCTATAATTTCTGCCGCTAACTTTCGGTCTTCGGCTGTTGAAGAGTCGAGCAGATTCAGCAACTTCTGTCCTGCTGTTACTACTGCCCCTATACCGCCACTGGTTATAAATCCCGTGATTGAAGCCTTGACTAAATCTCGGTCGCTTTCGTTCAGAAACAGGTCCATGTCATTCACCTCATCGGGTTGTAGCATACACTTTGCTTTTACGGCTTCTGCCAATAAAACCGAATGTCCCTTTTGCTGAATAATTTCGTCAATGAAAGGAAGGGCATCTATCAGTTTTCTGCGCTGCACTAATTTCAACGCTTCCATCTTCACCTCTTCGATTGGATGCTTCAGTGCCATTAAAATAATTTCATCCTTATCGGCAGAGTACTGTTTATCTAAAAGATGAAGAATGTAGATGGCCTCTCCTCTATCTCCGTTTGTAATTTTATCTAACAATACTTGCCGAGTCTTCTCATTCTCCAAATCAATTTCCTGCCCGATAGAATACCTTCGATTCAATGCCGTCATTAGCGTTTTTACATATTCCGTGTCCACCAAAAAAATCATCACTACCCAAATTATCAGCAGTGTAAAAAGCATATAACTCAACTGAAACAAATCCACTTTCCCTGAAATTTTAAGCAGACTATACAACATAAACCCACTAAAGGCTAAGGCAAAAGGATCCATCACTCCCTTGACTATCATGTGACCCTTCAATCGCAGATGAGAAGTGAGTGGTTGCATCAGAGAAAGAAAGACGGGGTCTTGTAAGGAGGTTTTGAGCACCTCGGTGACAATGGCCATGATTCCGAAAATATAGAGAATGGCTATTTTTTCGTGCGAGATAATAGGGAGAAAAATTATGACAATGAGGAAAGCAAACAGAATAAGGGGGCTGACTAATAAGGCACCCTTCGTGCCCAGCCGACTGGTAATTCGCCCCGTAAAAATGAGACGGATAAAAATGGCCAATACTCTTCCTCCGGCATAGAACATCGCTATAAAACTCGCCAATTGCTCATTGGTGTGTGTTTCGTGTTTTATCTCTGAATAAAAAGAGAAGCTGATAATGGTTACACAGGTCATTACTATAAACGAAAGCCCCGCCACCATCGCAATCATCCGGTTGCCAAAGAATCCTTTTACTATATCACGCAATGTGACGGAAGCGCGATGTGACGTGTGCTCGTGTGCTACATGAATATCCAGCTTACCTGCTTTGCTCAAGCGATGGTAAAACAAGAGAGCCGTCAAAATAGATAAGCCGGAAAGGATAAGCAGATTGATGCTCCCTACAAAGGGTATTAAAATCGGCACTGCCGTGTAACCGATCAACTTTGCCGGAATATCGCCTGCCCCAATCATACCGAACAAGCGCTTGCTTTGGCGAATATCAAATAACAAGGCGGCCACTCCCCAAAACTCCAGATTGCTGAGAAGGTATATCACATAATACCAGGAGAACATCAGAAAAATAAATACCGGACTGTTGATGAAAATAAACTGTAAGCGGAAAGCAAAAATACTGAGTGCAATGGTGATGATAACTGCCGGCACCAACCGCTTGATGTGCATCGCGTGCTCGAATTTGCTGTAAATCCAACCGGTGACCCAAAGCAAGAGAGCCGAAAACAAATACACTTTAGGCAACTCGTGTATCTCAAACTGGGTGAGAAATAAAGCAAAAGCAACGGTATTGAAAATAGCTACCCCAGCACCTTGAAAAAATTGTAGCAAAAAAAGATTGGTCACTAACCACGACTCATCACTGCGGATATTAAATAGAGATAGTAAACGATTGCGCATGAGTGCCGGCTTGCGGCTAAGATAGTTTTTTGCCCCGAAGTAATAATCCGCTACCTCCTCTTGGCCAGCTTCTTTTTGTAAAATTCTTTGTTGGCAGTGTATATGGTTTTAGAAAACTTGGCATATACGTTTCCGGCTTCGTCTTCATAGTGAAGTGGCAAATCGAAAGTGTACTCTCCTTTCATCTCAATCTGTTGTTTTATTTCCTTCACTGTTTCTTCTGAAATCAGAAAACGGCATTTTACTCTTTCAATTATCGGCCTTACAAATTTTACCGAAGCGGCTTTGTCCCACACCACATAATCTTTTCCCAATATCTCCATCAGCATCAGCATAAAATAGGGATCAATAGAACTATAAATGCTGCCTCCGAAAACAGTAGCCACTCGATTGCGGTTGCGCATATTGAGTTGAATGCTCACGTGTAGTTCTTGAAAGTCGCCCGAAATAAATTGCAGCTTCCCCCCACTACACCAAATGCAAGGCCAATAGTTAAAGAGCCAGCGCATTCGCTTTGATCGCAATGATTCTGATTTCTCAGTAACGTATAATTTCATGAATTATAGAGTGACAGGGGTAAGAAAAGTAGGAGTGGATACTTCGCATGGCGATAAAGATAAACCTCTTTCTTCATTTGACAGCCATCGCTCACCTCCTTATCACTTTCTTCTATTTTCGCACCTTAAATAAATTGTTTTATGCCAAACCAAGCGAAAGAGAAAAGTGTATTGCTTGAAAAATATGCCCGCCTGTTAGTGAACTATTGCTTAGAGGTAAAGCCGGGCGATAAGGTCTATATCAACTCTACCTATTTGGCAGAGCCTTTACTGGTAGAAGTAGCCAAAGAAGTGTATAAAGCCGGAGGTTTTCCCGTTTTCAATATTGAGATCAAGGGATTGGGAAATGCCCTGATGGAGTTTGCGGGCAATGAACAGTTGAGTTGGGTGAATCCGATGAAACAATACATCATGGAGCATTTCGACTGTTACCTGAACATCCGCGCCCCCTTTGAAAAAGGAGATGATGAAAAAGAGCCGGATCAGCCTGAGAAATTCAAACTATTACAACAGGCACAACAGCAGATTAACCGTATTTATTTTGAGCGAATAGGGAACGGTAGTATGCGTAGATGTCTATGCCAATATCCTACGCAAGCAGGTGCGGACGATGCCGAAATGACCCTAGAAGAATATGAAAATTTTGTGTTTAGTGCTTGCCATTTATTGGCAGAAGACCCCGTGGCCAAATGGTTAGAAGTGCGCAAAATACAACAGGTGTATGTGGACTATCTGAACAAAGTAGAGCGCGTGGAATATAAAGGGCCGAATATTGATATCCGCTTTTCGGTGAAAGGCCGCTTATGGATGAATAGCGATGGACGCGCCAACATGCCGAGCGGAGAAGTGTTCAGCGCACCGATAGAAGATAGCGTAAACGGGTGGGCTTATTTCAGCTATCCCACTATATACATGGGCAAGGATGTGAAGGGCGTGCGCTTGGAAGTGAAGGATGGCGAAGTAATAAAATGGGAGGCAGAGCAGGGGCAGGATATTCTCGACAAGGTATTTGCTACCGAAGGCGCTCGTCATTGGGGCGAAGTGGCGATAGGCACTAACTACAACATACAGCGCACTACGCGCAATATTCTGTTCGATGAAAAAATAGGCGGTAGCATACACATGGCTGTAGGGCAGAGCTACAAACAATGCGGTGGCAAAAATGAAAGCACCGTGCACTGGGATATGATAACCGACATGAAGAGCGGTGGGGAAATATTAGCCGATGGCATTAAAATTTATGAGAACGGAAAGTTTTTGATTTAGGCGAGTGCAATGTAGCAGTTCCTATAGTTAGCGGATGGGGTTCCGCTGCATACAGGATTAAGACGGCACCTATTCCGCGCCCATCACTATGGAGATATTAGAAAAATCTTTTAGTGAGGCAACACGCCCAACTCTTTCCCTACTTTGGTAAAGGCCGCGATGGCTTTATCTAAATGATGCACTTCGTGACCGGCACTTACTTGTACGCGAATACGCGCCAGCCCCTTTGCCACCACGGGATAGAAGAAACCGATAACATAAATGCCTTCGTCTAATAGTTTGGCGGCAAAGTTTTGTGCCAGCACCGCTTCATATAGCATCACCGGAACAATGGGATGAACCCCCGGTTTAATAGCAAAGCCGGCAGCCGTCATTTTTTCGCGAAAGTATTTTGTATTGCTTTCGAGCTTATCGCGCAGCGCAGTGGTTTCACTCAACATATCGAACACAGCAATGCTCGCTCCCACGATAGCGGGCATCAGCGTATTGCTGAACAGATAAGGCCGCGAGCGTTGGCGCAGCAGTTCTATTACTTCCTTTTTGCCGGAAGTAAAACCACCACTGGCTCCTCCTAATGCTTTACCTAAGGTACCGGTAATAATGTCAATCTTTCCGTGCACCCCGCAGTACTCCGGGGTGCCACGACCTGTTTTCCCTATAAAACCGGTAGCATGACATTCATCCACCATAATCATAGCCTCGTATTTATCGGCCAATGCCACTATCTTATCTAATTGCGCCAAAGTGCCATCCATGCTAAAAGCACCATCGGTAACAATAATTCGTGAGCGATTTTTCTGAGTAGCTATCAGTTGTTGTTCCAAATCGGCCATGTCGTTATTCTTATAACGAAAGCGCGCTGCCTTGCACAATCGCACCCCGTCAATAATCGAAGCGTGATTGAGTTCGTCACTGATGATGGCATCTTCCTCGCCAAACAAGGGTTCAAACACTCCTCCATTTGCATCAAAAGCGGCTGCGTATAAAATTGTATCCTCTGTACCGAGAAACGCAGAAATTTTTTGCTCCAATTCCTTGTGAATATCTTGTGTGCCACAAATAAATCGCACACTGCTCATACCATAACCGTGTGTCTCAATAGTGCGTATAGCCGCTTCAATTACCTTCGGGTGAGAGGACAAGCCGAGATAATTATTTGCGCAGAAATTGACCACTTCTTTACCGGTAGAAGTTTTAATGTCAGCCGCTTGCGGGGTAGTAATAATGCGCTCCGTTTTGTATAACCCTGAGTCTTTAATGTCCTTTATTTCCTGCTGTAGCCTTTGCTGTATAGAGTACATAACAATAAGTTTGCTTTGCTCCCTTTCGGGAATTTACTCCCCGAAAATAAAAACATTGAATTAGGTATTTAGTTCCCGCAGCGCAACCGGCTCCCACCTCCATTCGCCATTTCTCACCGGCAAACAGCACCAATAGATATCTGCAAATCCTCCATCTGTTATTAGGGCAATTCAAAATCGCCTGACCCCTGTATCTAAAAATCGTTACGCCAACCGCTCTATTTCTAAGATAACACCAAAGCCGAAAATTAAAAATTACTTGGCGCCTTACTGCGCCCACTTGGGGCACATCACTCTCCCACGGGCGTTCGTGCTGTAGTGCTGTTTGCGCACAATTAAATCACTTTCCAAGTCTATTAGTTTACTTTAAGAGCATATTAGTTAACCCTGACACAGTTTATTGAACAGACCCTTTTTTACACTGACACAGTTTATTGAACAGACCCAAAATAATTTTTTAACACTGACACAGTTTATTGAACAGACCCTTCACTTTAGGAGCACATTAGTTCACACTAAAAGCACATTAGCTCACATTAAGAGCACATTAGTTCACACTAAAAGCACATTAGCTCACATTAAGAGCACATTACTTCACATTAGAAGTGAACTAACAACACATTAAGAGCACACTAAGTGCACATTAGAAACACATTAGGAGCACATTAAAAGCACATTATGGACGGATTATTTTTGCATCTGATTGATAATGAATACTTAAGGCGTTGGAGTTTCGGCAACCCCATAAACTAAGGCAAAGAGCTTCAATAACGGTATCGGCACCGGGGGGATGCGCGTTTGGCAACTTCGTAAAACTCGCGCATGTATTCGTAAGCAAAATG
>CAZQYO010000077.1:0-10722 GCA_964597415.1 uncultured Chitinophaga sp. | reverse complement strand
CCGATAAACTAACGCGCATCAGTAACATAGCCAAATTAAAAGCCCATTGAGGATAGTTGATTGACATTAATTTTTTCATACTCGTAAATTTGGGCTGAATGTATAGGTTTTATGGGGATATAAGTAATTTAAAAGAGCTTTTCGAGAACTTCTGTTTGAATAGAATGACCTCCGTCAAAATCTATCTCTGTAAAATTCATTTCGGCATAAGCCGCTTTCATTTTTTCAATGGCAGAAGGGGTGAAAAACTTGTCGTGATGACCATACACAAGATAGTTTCTACTTCTCCGCAAAGGGGAGTTTTGGTGCAAGGGCAATACTTCCGCCCCCACTTCACCGGCATACACGATCAATCTGTTAATCCGGTGTGAGGTAGCATTTACCCACCTGCTTGCGGTGGAAGCCCCCTGCGAAAAACCTAAAACGGTAATTTCCGCATCAGGGAATTGTTCTGCCTCTATTTGCTCATACACATCGTTTAGATAATTGATATAGTCCTTCATTTCATTCTCCCGATCCTCTTTGGTCATCCAAGTAGCCCCTACCTCTCCACTCGCTCCGTTTAAATAAAAATGATTCAGAGCTTCAGGAGCTATAAAAAAAGTGTGAGCGTTCAGCAATGGTTCAAAGTTTTTCAAAAAGCGACTTGCCTTTTGCCCAAAGCCATGCAACACCAACCAGATATGTCGGGTATGTTCATTCAGCTCTCCCAGGGTGTAATAGCGGGCGGTTTTATTCACGAGAAAGTGATACTCTTTCATGTCAGCGATAATTGTTTAAACCTTACAAAAATCTTGAGTGCCCGGTTAGCTAACAATAAAATAAGCGGGAGAACTGCGAGGTTGTAGGGCTGTGGATTCCATTTCCAACCGATAATGAGTAAAACCATCACAGCAAATGTACCGATGAAATAATACTGTAACCACACGGGCTTTTTCTTTTTCAACAGCAAGAATGAAATGACAAGATGTGTAGGAATGAGCCACAGCATATTCAAATTTTCGGGAACCGAATAGTGTGAAGTGAATAACCACATACAAAGAAACAATGTGCCTAATAGTCCTGCAAAAAAGAAAAGTACGAAGTCGAACTTCCAAAAATAAATATCCTTTACCCGCTCAATAATATTGATGCCAATACCCAATAACAATAGAAGGAAAGTGACCATAAGTGGTGTAATGCCGGTATAAGGAGTGGGCTTAAATGGGATATCTACTATAGCGACACGCTGGGTCACAAACGGCCGGCCGTTTACGGTGGCATGATCAAAAAGTAACTCCAATTTATCGGGAAGAAAAGTCTGATTGCGTGCAGTGGCACGCACCTCGCAAGGCAAACCGAGTATCAAATCAAAACCAAAATCTACCCAGGGCATTTGAGCTACATAAGGCTTCAAAGCCTGGCGCATGGTAATGGAGGTATCGAAGCCCTGATAAGTGTAATGAAGCGTTCCGTTGAGCACTTTTTCAAAAACATCGCGGGGCCTGGTAGCGCAGTTATCCCAAAAAAAATCGTAATGATATTCGCGGTTTTCAGGCTTGGCGTTCCAAAACAAAAAAGCAAAAACCTTTTTCTTTTCTTCGGTGGTCAGGTTCAGCTCCTGCTCTACTACTCTGCGTTTTTCATCTATGTACTCATTTTTAAAATCAACAAAACGATCAGTGCTGATCATGTAGCGCATATTGCCTCTCACAAAGTTGGTATAGAAGCCGGGTTGAGCAAAATCAAAAGTGCCGTAGTTAAACACTACATCAAATTCATTTTTAAAATCAGTGACGCGAATACCGGTATGGCCAAAGGCAGAATACAACTCTTCGCCAGGTGAGCAAGTGAGCAAGGAAATGCGGGAAGAGTCGGAAAGTTTAACCTCCCGCGCATGAGCGATTACACAAAAGCCGAAAAAAAGCAGAGGGAATACAAAGCAGAGTCGGAAATATCTTGCTGATGTTTGTTCCATAGATCAGCGGGAGATTAATTCAATATGGGATTTTCGGGATAGTCCGCCATCACGGCATAAATTGCCCCCATATTTTTCATTACTTCTTTCCAAAGTCCGTTCATGTCTGATCGAAAAATATAGTTAGAGGTAGCGTTAGCTACAATCCATGTGCTTTCCTGCATCTCTTGCAAAAGCTGGCCGGGCGACCAGCCGGAGTATCCTAAGTAGAAATGAACATTATCGGCTGTCGCTCTACCGGACGCAATTAGGCTGCGCAGTTGTTCAAAATTGCCTCCCCAATACAAGTGCTCGGATAGTTGTATGCTTCCTTCTATTTCATCGCCTATAGAATGAATGAATTGCACCGTATCTGCCCCCACCGGGCCACCCAAAAAGACGGGTGCCTTTAAAGTAGGAAAGTCATCAAGGACATCATTCAACTGAAGACCCGTGAGTTTATTCAATACCAACCCTACCGTTCCGTTCTCTTCATCGTGACTGCAAATAAGTACCACTGTTCTTCTGAAATTATCATCAAACATAAAAGGCTCTGATAGCAATAGCTGACCACCGGATAACCCTTTCTGCTTTTCAAATTCATAACTCCAGATTTTTTCCGCTGCCATACTATCTTTATTAACTACAAAACTTTAAGGTGACTTCTGCGGGGTTAAAACTAATAATGATTGCCCGTATTCTTAAACCAAATATAATCTCGCCTCGACATTCAGTAAGTATTTTAATTTAATTCAGTAACTGACCGGATTATTTTGCGAGTAAAAAACAATGCGAAGAGCGATTCTTCTCTCTTTATATCATTATGAGTTTAGAACACCACGCCTGTCTCCACGCCCATTATCATTATCTCAAACAAAGCCATTAGCAAGCAACTGAATACAAGACTAAACTTACTATTCCAAAAAGCATGTCTATAGGAGCTTACCACCCTACTTTTTCTTACTCCATTGTTCAGAATATTTCGATGGCTCCAAACCTCAAAATAGGAGTAGCTAAAATAATATACACTGCTCTGCCTCTTGTTGATTTATTCTGCATTGTTTCCTTTCGCAAGGGTAGGCATCCCCCTATTTTGCAGAAAAATAATAGCTATTATGAGAAAAGAATTTAGCGACATCATCAACAAATTGGCGTTTAAGGTGCGCGCCCTCGACCTTATCCAGCAGCGAACAGAGGACCAAAATTTTGATGGCAAACATGTAACCGTAAAAGGCAGAGAATTTGTCTATTACGGCTCTTGCAGCTACCTCGGTCTCGAAACCGATGAACGCTTAAAGAAGGCAGCTATAGAAGCCGTCAATAAATATGGGGCACAATTCTCTTGTTCCCGTATGTTTCTCGAAATGGGTATGTATGGTGAAATAGAAGAAATGTTAGGGGACATCATGGGGAAACCTACCTTACTCGCCCCCACCACCAGTCTTGGTCACGTATCTGTAATTCCCATTATTTTGGGGGAACGCGATGCTGTGATTGCCGATCAACAAGTTCACAACAGCGTTAGAAATGCCCTACAGATGGCTAAAGGAGATAGGGTGCACATAGAGAACGTTCCGCATAATGATATGAATCGTTTAGAAACGCGAATACAGATTTTGCGTCACGATTACGAGCGCATCTGGTATTTTGCGGATGGTGTTTATTCTATGTATGGGGATGCTGCTCCATTCGGAGATGTATGGCAATTACTCGAAAAATACGAGCAGTTTCACTTTTACGTGGACGATGCACACGGCATGAGTTGGGCAGGGAAGCACGGTCGCGGATTAGCCTTACAAAGTATGCCGTATCACCCGCGCATGATGGTGATTACCTCGCTCGCCAAAGGATTTGGCAACTGTGGCGGTGCCCTTACTTTTTATGACGAAGAACAAAAGACCTTGATCAAAAACTGTGGCAGTTCATTTATTTTCTCCGGCCCCTTACAACCGGCTGTTTTAGGCGCGGTTAAGGCTTCGGCTGAAATACATTTGAGCGATGAGATAGAAACTATGCAAAGCGACTTATTTGAACGGATGGTATTATTTGTAGAAAAATGCCGTCAGTTAGATCTGCCTTTAGTATCGGGCGAACTCACTCCAATTTTTTATATCGCCATTGGCAAGCAGGAAGTAGGCGCAAAAATAATGCACGCTCTTTACAATGAAGGAATGTTCTGTAATCTCGCCATGTTCCCTGCAGTTTCTATCAAGAACACCGGATTGCGTGTAGTGCTTACTCGTAATCACAGCCTTCAAGATATAAGCAAATTATTGGACAGCATCGCTCACTATCTTCCTAAAATTATGGAGGAGGAAAATTACTCTATGGACGAACTGTATGAAGATTTTAAAGCTACTCCTCTCAGAAAAAAAGACAACAACAACGAAAGCGACAAAAAAGAGGAAACAAGAAAAATCGCCTAAGCAAAATCAAATTTTTCAAAATAAACCCGTTAGCAATAACGGGTTTATTTTTTTGTATTTAGTATGTGGGAGTGAATCAAAGTTCATTCCCTAATTTTATCCAAAAGTTAACCTATTGCTAAAGCAAGTTTGTCTCTTGTTTTCTGCCGCTCTTGTCAGCTCCCTTTCCCTGTATTCACAGAAGGATAGTGGCGATGATTTTTATCTCCTGATAAAAGACCCGCATTACAATGCCTTCGGATATATCAACCGCAAAGGCGATACGGTAATTCCCTACTTCAAATACAGCAAGTGCTACACCGATACTTTCCGAACTATTGCCATTGTGTTGAAACAGGGTATGGGATATATTGCTATTGATAAAAAGGAGGTTTTTCTGTTTCGCGTGTTTCCCTATAATAATCAACCAGATTCCCCTTCAGAGGGACTGTTTCGGATTATAGAAAACGGAAAAACCGGCTATGCTGATAAAGAGGGTAGAGTAGTAATTACCCCAAAATTTGATTGTGCATTTCCCTTTAAAGGAGGCCTTGCTAAAGTAGGCGAACAAAGCCGTGACATGAATAAGGCAGGCATCTACGATTCCCGCTTTATCTGGTATTATATAGACAAGAAAGGCCATCGCGTAAAAGAAGAAAAAGAGTCCCGCAATGAACCTTATTGAATCATTGTTCTGCATTATGATTTTTTTTATTCCGCTCTTGCTCCTCTTTCTCTCGTTTATTCATTCTAAGAATATACACGGTTAGCCCAACTACAAACAGTACTGATACAATCAGCATAGGATACATCACTATCATAATTTTGCTCTTTTAGCAAAGATGAAATTTCCGGTCATTAACGCAGCGTATTTTAATTAGCCACAGAATTTTGTTTCTTTAAACGCATGACTAAAAAACTTCCTTTACACTGGCAGATTATTATGGGCATGTTAGCCGGAATCGGCACAGGATTTCTGGCTATCCATTTCAACAACGGCTCACAGTTTATTATTAATTGGGTCAAGCCCTTCGGTACTATTTTTATAAATATGCTGAAGTTAATAGCCATCCCGCTAATTATTACTTCACTGATAAAAGGAGTAGCCGACCTTCAGGATATTACACAACTATCCCGACTTGGCATCCGCACTTTTGCTTTGTATATCGTGACTACCGTTGCTGCGGTTACTGTTGGACTAACTTTGGTAAACACTATAAATCCGGGAAAATTTGTAAGCGAAAAAACCCGCACCGACATGATTGGTTCTTTTGGTGATGATGTCAGTAAAAAAGTAGCGGCAGCGGAAGAAAATAAAAAGCAAGGTCCATTGCAACCCTTGGTAGATGTAGTGCCCGACAACTTTTTTGGAGCGGCATCATCTAACGGAAACATGCTTCAAGTCATTTTTTTTGTGATACTTTTTGGGGTAGGCCTCATTCTAATTCCAAGCGATAAGTCCACCCCTGTAAAAGTTTTTTTTGAAGGCTGTAATGAAGTTATTCTCAAAATTATTGACATTATTATGCTGTATGCTCCTATTGGTGTATTTGCCTTGTTAGCCGCTTTAGTAGCAGAATCACCCGCTACCGATATTTTTATTGCCTTAGGAGTTTACGCGCTCACTGTATTGGCCGGACTTGCCTTTCTTATTCTGGCATTTTATCCTTTTCTGGTTCGAATGTTTGCAGGAAAAGGTTATCTGTTTTTTTTGAGGGGAATAGCTCCTGCTCAGTTAGTTGCTTTTTCGACCAGTTCGAGTGCTGCCACCCTGCCTGTCACTATTGAGGAGCACCTCGGAGTGGAGAAAGAAGTTTCCAGTTTTGTTTTGCCGATAGGGGCTACCGTGAATATGGATGGCACCAGTCTATATCAAGCAGTAGCTGCCGTGTTTATTGCACAGGTATTAGGCAATCACCTAACTTTAGGGGATCAGCTAACCATTATTCTTACCGCTACATTAGCCTCCATCGGTGCGGCTGCGGTGCCGGGAGCGGGGCTGCTCATGTTGATCGTAGTTTTAGAAGCCATTGGTGTAAACCCGGCCGGTATTGCTTTAATCATTGCCATAGACCGACCTTTAGACATGTGCCGCACTATGGCAAATGTCACCAGTGATGCTGCGGTATCAATGATTGTAGCCAAACAACTGGGAAAATTAAGTGAACCCAAACCCAAAAACTGGGATGATTCTTTGAGAAAATAAAATTCACACCCGCTTGATTAACACAAATTCTTTGTCTGAATGTGCAGAAACACGTTTCGCGATGTAACATTGCAACCTCTTTGTGGAATGTGCTTTATTACCTCAAAATAAATAAGCTGCATGATGAAAAAACAACCCAACGCTCTATTTGAATTTACCATTGTGCTGATGATGATTGCAGCAGCTTTAGTCTTTGTATTCAACATTAATCTCAGTACATGGAATCATAAAACCTCTACTACAAATCAGGAAAAGAAAGCCGACATGTCGGAAAACCCCGAGATGGCTAACTGGAAACAAGGCAAAAATTTATTTAAAAGTAATTGCGCAGCCTGCCATAACCTTAAATCAGAGGGTACCGGGCCGGCATTGGCCGGTGTTCGCCAAAGATGGAATGCAGCAGGCAGTTTTAAAGGAAAAAGTGGAGATGATTGGCTAAAGATATGGGTAAAAAACTGGAATGAACCGGTTGCCGCTGAATATAAATATGCGGTTGAAATGGCCAACAGCCGCCCTGCGCAGATGAACGCATTTCCTTATCTCTCAGACCAAGATGTAAATCTCATTTTTGATTACATTGATAATCCAGATGGGATAAATCCGGTAGCAAAACAATAGCAGCAGTCACGTTCCTCGTTTCAAAATTCTACCCGTCATGTTTTCTGCTTCTTCTTTCGGGCAGCAGGGAAAAGTACATTGTTGAGTATTAAACGATACCCCGGAGAGTTAGGATGGAGGTCGAGATTAGTAGGAGGGTCACCCACCAAATGCTGGTAATCTTCGGGGTCGTGTCCGGCATACCAAGTCCACAATCCTTTGCCGTATTCACCATGTATATAGCGCGCCTCTCCGGCACTTTTATTTTGACCCATTATCAGCACATTGCTTTTTATAAACTGCTTTTTAAAAGCAGTAGTTTGTCCCATAAATCCTTTAATGATTTTGGTATGATCCTGGCAAAGCATAGTAGGCACGGGATCCCATTTTGCCGAAAAATCAAAAAGCGTAAAGTAATCAAGATCCTTGGGCACTGTTCTTCCAAAGTTGGCATCAATATCAGAGTATTCATATTCATACGGATTGGTGCGCAGATGAAAATTCTGAAAAGCAAAGCACTGACTGTAATCTAATTTCTCCTGCGCCTGCGGGTCTTGCGGGTCGTGGTCGTACATCACATCGCAGATGTCGGTATTCTGCGCAGCTAAGGCAATGTCGTAGGAATCAGTGGCACTGCACATCGCAAACATAAAGCCGCCTCCAAAAACAAAATCGCGAATACTTTTTGCCACAGCCAGTTTCATCTGAGATACTTTTGCAAATCCTCTTCGCTTAGCGCGGGCTTCCTGCTCTGCTACATCTTCCAAATACCAGGGAGCATTGCCGTAACTGGCATAGAACTTTCCGTACTGTCCGGTAAAATCTTCGTGATGCAAATGCAGCCAGTCGTATTGCAACAATTTTCCCTCTAACACTTCATCATCGTACACTACATCATAAGGAATCTCCGCATAAGTCAACACTAAAGTCACCGCATCATCCCACGGCAATTTACTCTTGGGCGAATACACACAAACCTTTGGTGCTTTCTCCAATTTCATCACATCCATGTTCTGTTCAGGGTTGGCAATTTCGGTCAAAATAGCCCCGTATTGCCCATCTGCAATTACTTCATAACTCACCCCGCGAATTTTACATTCATTCTCTATAGCCGTAGCATAAGGAATTGCAAAACTTCCTCCCCGATAATTCAATAACCAATCCACTGCTACTTGTTGCTTTAATACCCAAAAAGCAATTCCATACGCCTTCAAATGATTCGTTTGGCTCAAGTCCATTGGTATTAGCAACTCTGCTGAATAAGCAGAGCCAAAGGTGACCCAAGTAATGAAAAGCAGTAAAAATTTTTTAAGTTTCTTTTCCATTTATCGCCTGTAAAGGTGTTACAAATAAGCCGATTTTCATCAAACGCATTTCCACATTCAAAAGTATTAACATGAAGCTGATAAATTTGCCGTTGACGTTTGTATTAAATGATTCGTCTTAATATCAGGATATGTCAACAAAGCGATGCTTGTTTTTTATTTTTTCATGGTTAACTGGAATGTCCTATTGCCCGGCTCAATTTTCACACATTGGCGGCATCATTAATTCCTATGCCGGGGTAAACAATCTTGATTTTTGCGAGAACAAAATTACAGTGAACAGCACATCCGGTTTTTTTGCCGGACAAAAAGTTTTGATGATACAGATGAAAGGAGCAGAAATTTCTGCTATCAACGATTCTCATTTCGGAGAAGTAACCAACTATAATGGTTGCGGCAATTATGAAATCAACACCATTGATTGGATAGCCGGAAACGACATCAAATTCAAATACTCCATTCAGCGCGATTACGAACTATCGGGAATTATACAGATTGTTTCTTTGCCGGAATATGTAAAGGCCACCACCGATTCAGCCTTGCGCGCCAAACCCTGGGACGGAACTTCGGGCGGTATTTTTTTGATAAAAGCAGATACCTTGATTTTGACCGATACGATTAGTGTGGCCGGAATGGGTTTCAGAGGTGCTGATTTAGAAAATGAAACAAGTTGTTGGAATAACGGCAATGGTGGAGCTGCTGATTATATCTGCGCCACCAGTGTTTGCGGAGCGCGTAAAGGCGAAGGCATCGGCAATTCTCCCAATCCGTTTGGCAGAGGCTGTAATGCCAATGGTGGTGGCGGTGGCAACGACCACAATACCGGTGGCGGTGGTGGCAGTAATTACGGAGCAGGAGGAAAAGGTGGTATTCGCTCCAATGTATCACAGTTTAGTTGTCCGGGACCGGAACCGGGAGAAGGAGGCAAAGCATTGCCTTATAACAGCACTTTAAACAAACTATTTTTAGGAGGTGGTGGCGGGGCAGGAGATGAAAACAATAATGAAGGCACAGCCGGAGCCAATGGCGGTGGTATCTGTATCATTATTTCAAAATTACTAATAGGCAACGATGAAAAAATAAATGCGAATGGCAACAGCGTAAACACTACCGCCCAGAGTGACGGTGCCGGAGCAGGAGGTGCAGGAGGAACAGTGTTGCTGTATGTAGATGCTTACTTAGGAAACATAGAGGTAAACGCAAATGGCGGAAATGGTGGCGTGCTGACTAACGGTGGCAGCATGAGCTACTGTTTCGGGCCGGGAGGCGGTGGAGGTGGAGGGGCACTGTGGGTGAAAGGCAGCAACATTCCTTCAAATATACAGTTGGTGGATAGTGGCGGCATTAATGGAAAAAATGTTTTCGGGATAAGCCCGCCTGCCTGCCCCTACGGAACAACCAATGGGGCACAGCCCGGCAATAAGGGAGGCACGGCTCTTGATTTGCTGATTCCCGAAGCAAATGTCCCTTTCATTCCTTTGTCTGCCTCTGCCTGCTGCGACACGGTGGTATGTCCGGGAGCTACTGTAACCATGCGGGCAAAAGGCGCGGCTACCTATCCTCCAAGTTTTGTGTGGAGCAATGGAGAAATGGATACAATACTTTCCGAACAAGTCACTTTTACTAAATCATATACGGTTACTGTGACAGACCAACGGGGTTGCGAAATTGTAATTGCCGAACACGCCACCGTCCCCGATGTTCAGGTAACTATTACAGCTACTCCCGATTCAGCCGTACTGCTGGGGCAAACGGTGCAACTGACTGCTGTTTCTGATTCTACTTACACTTATCAATGGAGCCCTGCTGATGGGTTGAGTGATGCTTCTATTCCTCAACCTCTTGCTCAACCGGATGTCACTACGAACTATTGTGTCACGGTGACCAATAGTTACGACTGCACCGCCACCGCTTGTAAAACCATTGAACTACTACTGCCGGATATAAAAATTCCGGATGCTTTTAGCCCTAACGGAGATGGAGTAAACGATTTGTGTATCATTTTCAAAGGCAACTATGCCGATATTCAGGACATCACTACATATAATCGCTGGGGAGAAGTAGTGTTTCATGCTGAAACGAATTCCTCTTGGAACGGAAGGTACAAAGGCAAGTTACAGAATGCCGGATCCTATATTTGCAAAGTAATTTACAGCAGTCCCTTAAATCCGGGAAAGACCAATACAGTAGTAAAAAATATTATTCTGATTCGCTAAGCCAATCAGCGATTCATCGCCCGTTCCAGTATATAAG
>CAZQYO010000076.1:0-10731 GCA_964597415.1 uncultured Chitinophaga sp. | reverse complement strand
TTTCGTAAATACTCTTCTCTACAAAAATTCTTGAACCGCATAAGCATATCTCGCCCTGATTGCTGAAGGCTGCGGTCACTACTTGCTTCACCGTGGCTTCAAAATCGCAATCGGCAAATACAAGTGTGGGATTTTTACCTCCTAATTCTAACGAAAGTTTTTTGAACATCGGAGCAGCCGTTGAGGCTATCTGCTTGCCGGTTTCCGTACCTCCGGTAAATGAAATGACCTTTATTTCAGGATGCTTAACTATCGCCTGACCAACTTTGCTGCCCAAGCCATGCACTATATTTAAAACTCCTGACGGCAATCCGGCCGCAATGCAAACTTGTGAAAGAAGATAAGCGGTGTATGGTGTTATCTCACTCGGTTTGGCTACTACACAATTGCCGGTAGCCAAAGCCGGAGCAATTTTCCAGGTAAAAAGATAGAGCGGAAGATTCCAGGGCGAAATACAACCTGCAATGCCGACCGGTTGGCGCAACGTGTAGTTAATAGCCACTCCGGGCATTTGATGACTTTCACTGGCGAAATGTTGAATGGACGAAGCATAAAATCGGAAGTTGGAAATCGCCCGCGGAATATCTACCGCTCGTGCCAATTTAATCGGTTTGCCATTATCTTTACTTTCAGCCGCTACAAATTCATCTAGGCGCTTTTCAATTTCGTCTGCTATGCGCATCAGCAACATCATTCTTTCCTCCAAGCCGGTGTTGCGCCAGTTATCGCGAGCGGCAATAGCAGCTGCAACAGCTAACTCCACATCGCGTTCATCACTATCGGGGCAGTAAGAATAAATTTTACCCGTGGCGGGTTCGTAATTATTCAGATACTGACCTGATATAGGAGCTAACAACTCTCCATTGATATAATTTTGCAGATTCATTTTTATTATTTACAGGCTTGCTGTTCTTCCTCCATCTACCGGTAAATTAATGCCATTTATATATGCCGCAGCCGGAGAGCATAAAAAGGCGACTGCATTAGCAATCTCTTCAGGTTTGCCAAACCGCTTCAGGGGTATTTCCTTTAGCATCTCACTCTTCACCATCTCTTCTTCCCATCCGGTTTTATCGCTTTTAGTTCGGATAATACTTTGCAAGCGATCTGTATCGGTAGCTCCCGGCAAAATATTATTTACGGTGATTCCGAATTCCCCTAATTCATTTGCCATTGTTTTAGACCAGTTTGCCACCGCTGCACGTATAGTATTGCTAACTCCCAAATTAGGTAAAGGAGTTTTTACAGAAGTAGAAATGATATTTACAATGCGGCCATAATTGCTTTGTTTCATGCCTTCTATAAAAAGTTGAGTGAGTATGTGATTGCATATTAAATGAGATTCAAAAGCGCTGATAAACTCCCCTTCCTTTGCGTCCTGAATTTTACCTGAAGCCGGGCCGCCCGTGTTATTTACAAGTATATGGAAAACTTTATTCGTCTTTTTCATTTGGCGCACTACCGCGCTGCGCACCTTTTCAGGATGGCTAAAATCTACCGCTATAGAATCATGGTGCTGTTCGGCTTTGCTGATAAAACTAAGGTCAATCAATCCCTGCATCAATGCAGGTTCGTCCCGACCAACCAGCGTAATGTTAGCCCCTAAGCGAGCTAACTCTTGCGCTACCGCTTTCCCTATTCCTTTGCTGCTTCCCCCTACAAAAGCGTTTTTTCCGGTCAAATCAAGATTCATGTTTCTTCTTACTTTTATTGTCGTAAATCTAAATCGTAAATCCTAAATAAAAAGACATGGCTATTCAAAGACCTTTTAATTTCAAAAACTGGATTGATGAACACCGTCATTTACTGAAGCCGCCTGTAATGAATCAGGTAGTGTACAAAGGCAATGATGATTTTATTGTTATGGTCGTGGGCGGGCCCAACAAACGCAAAGATTTCCATTACAATGAGACGGAGGAGTTCTTCTATCAGTTAGAGGGGAACATTACCGTAAAAATAGTAGAAGATGGAAAGATGGTGGATATGCACATTAACGAAGGCGATATTTTTCTGCTACCGGCCAGAACACCACATTCACCTCGCAGAACAGAGGGTAGCGTAGGTTTAGTAATGGAAATAAACCGCCCGAAAGACGTGATGGATGCCTTTATGTGGTTTTGCGAAAGCTGCGGCAATCAACTGTATGAAGAAAAAATAAAAGTGGATGATATTGTGAAAGATTTGCCCGGAGTAATGGAGCGCTTTTATGCGAACCAAGATTTGCGCACTTGCAAAAAATGCGGAACCGTGCTGGAGCCGCCTCTTTAAATCTTTCTGAAAAGTTGATTTTCAATTCTCCCGCTGTGTAATAGGGAATCAAAACACTGCTCGTGCAATTTCAACCGTAGCTTCACTGCGGCTCATCGTATAATAATGCAAGCAGGGAACACCTGCTTTTTTTAATTCTTTTGATTGGGCGATGCACCATTCTACCCCCACCTTTTTTACCGCTATATCATCTTTGCATTTTTCTACTTCACTTGCCAATGCTTCAGGAATATCTATATGAAACAGTTTCGCCAAAGTGTTTAATTGCCCTTTTGTAGCTAAAGGTTTTAATCCGGGAATAATAGGTGCCTTAATACCCTTCGCCCGGCACTTTTCTTGAAACTCAAAGAACTTCTGATTATCAAAAAACATTTGGGTCACGATATAATCGGCTCCACAATCCACTTTGTTCTTCAGCCATTTTAAATCTATCGCGAGGTTGGGGGCTTCGAAATGCTTTTCGGGATAACCGGCCACTCCTATGCAAAAATTAGTTTTCATTTCATTCTCTGTTTCTTCGTGCAGAAACTTGCCTCGGTTCATATCGGCTACTTGCGACACTAAGTCTGAAGCATATTTATAAGCAGAGGGCTTTGCATGGATTGATTTGGGATTCTTATCAGAGTCGCCTTGTAACAACATCACATTATTGATGCCGAGATAATAGAGTGTAAACAAAGCATCCTCCGTTTCTTCGGGAGTAAAACCGCCACACACTAAATGCGGCACTGCATCCACATTAAATTTGGTGCGAAGAGCCGCACAAATACCAACCGTACCGGGTCTTCTTCTCAAAGGCACTTCTTCTACTAAACCATCCGGACGTTTCTTGTAAATAATTTCTTCGCGGTGATAAGTAACATCAATAAAAGGAGGTTTGAACTCCATAAGAGGTTCTACCACGTGCAACAAGTCATCAATGGTTTTCCCTTTCTGTGGCGGCAAAACCTCAATACTGAACAAAGTTTTTCCTTTCGCTCTTTCTAAATGCTCGGTTACTTTCACTGAATTATTTTTGAGTGCGCAAATGTAATAGCAAACATGTTTCCGCAACAAATGTTTTTTAAAAGAGAAAGTGGTCGCTTGCCTTCAAAGGTTTCATAGCTGGTATTGAAGGGTAAAGCAGTCCTTCAGTATTGCACATTCCCTTGTTCCGACTATATTTGCCCCGCTCTTTGATTCAATGCTTATCAAGAAAGACCGAGGGACAGGCCCAATGACGTCTTGACAACCATTCCACCACAGCGGGAAAAGGTGCCAACTCCTGAAAGATGAGAACTATTACTTTTTCGTACTCTTTCTACTTTCTTGGAAACATTGCTTCGAGTAAACTGTTTTTCTAATCTATAATTTCTATTTACTCATGGATAATATAAAACAACAACTTACACAATTAGCGCAAGAACGCATCCTCATTTTAGATGGTGCTATGGGCACAATGATTCAGAACCATCAACTAAAGGAAGAAGATTTTCGCGGAGAAAAATTTAAGAACCATACTCATGATTTGCGCGGTAATAATGATCTGCTGAGCATTACACAGCCCGATATTATCGAGCAGATTCACCTTGATTATTTAGAAGCCGGTGCAGATATTATTGAAACCAACACCTTCAGTGGAACTTGGGTGGCACAGGCAGATTATAAGTTAGAGAAGGAAGCATATCTCATCAATTATGAAGGAGCGCGGCTGGCGCGAAAGGCCGTTGACAAGTTCATAGAAAATAATCCGGGCGCACAGCGCTTCGTTGCAGGAGCTTTAGGCCCAACCAATCGCACTGCCTCCATTTCACCGGACGTAAATAATCCGGGATTTAGGGCAATTAGTTTTGATGAATTGGTAAATGCCTATACTGAACAAACCAAAGGTTTGATTGAAGGTGGCTGCGATATTTTATTGGTAGAAACCATCTTTGACACCTTGAATGCAAAGGCAGCTTTGTTTGCGATAACACAAGTACAAAAAGAAAAGGGCACTGACTTGCCGGTGATGATTTCCGGCACTATTACCGATGCCAGCGGTCGCACCTTGAGCGGACAAACCCCGGAAGCATTTTACATTTCAGTAGCTCACGCTCGTCCGTTTTCGGTAGGATTAAATTGCGCATTGGGGGCTAAAGAAATGCGTCCACATATAGAAACTCTCTCCAAAACAGCCTTGTGTTTTACCAGTGCGTATCCTAACGCGGGGCTTCCGAACGCCTTTGGCGGTTATGATGAGTCTCCTGAAATAATGGGTGAAGCATTAGAAGATTTTGTAAAAAGCGGTTTCGTAAATATTATCGGAGGCTGTTGCGGCACCACTCCCGATCACATCAGAGTATTTGCAGAAGTGGCAAAGAAATATCCTCCCCGCAAAATTCCCACTCCCGTAAAATTTACCAAGTTGAGCGGGTTAGAATCCGTCACCATTACTCCCGAAAGTAATTTTGTAAACGTAGGAGAGCGCACCAATGAAACCGGCTCAAAAGTTTTTTTGAGACTTATCAGAGAAGAGAAATTTGATGAAGCTCTTTCCGTAGCTCGCGAGCAAGTAGAGGGTGGAGCGCAGGTGATTGACATCAATATGGATGAAGGGATGATTGAAGGGAAGGAAGCGATGGTAAAATTCCTTCACCTGATAGCCAGCGAACCGGATATTGCCAAAGTCCCAATTATGATTGACTCCAGCAAATGGGAAATCATTGAAGAAGGACTAAAATGCGTACAGGGCAAAGGTATCGTCAACTCTATTTCCTTAAAAGGGGGGGAAGCCGAGTTTATTCATCAGGCGCAATTAGTAAAAGAATACGGTGCCGCAGTGATTGTGATGGCTTTTGACGAGCAGGGGCAAGCTGATAGTTATGAAAGGAGAATTGAAATCTGCGAAAGAGCGTATAAGATTCTGACAGAGAAAGTAGGCTTCCCCGCAGAGGACATCATCTTCGACCCCAATATATTTCCGGTAGGTACAGGCATGGAGGAACACCGCAAAAATGCCCTTGACTTTTTTCAAGCAGCAAAATGGATAAAAGAAAATCTTCCGCATGTGCATGTGAGCGGAGGAGTGAGCAACGTTTCCTTTTCGTTCCGTGGCAATAACTCGGTGCGCGAGGCCATCCATTCCGCTTTTCTGTATCACGCCATCAAGAACGGCATGGACATGGGCATTGTAAATCCGACTATGTTGGAGGTGTATGATGATATTCCCAGAGACCTGTTGGAAAGAGTAGAAGATGTATTGCTCGACAGAAGAGAAGATGCTACGGAAAGGCTGCTCACCTTTGCAGAAACAGTAAAGAAAAAAGATAAAGTAGATGTGGCGGATGAGGAGTGGCGAAACGGCACGGTAGAAGAGCGGCTCGCTCATGCTTTGGTAAAAGGTATTGTGGATTATATAGTGCAAGATACCGAAGAGGCATATCAAAAATATGATAAACCCTTAAATGTTATAGAAGGTCCGCTGATGGATGGAATGAACATCGTGGGAGAGCTTTTTGGCAGTGGAAAAATGTTTTTGCCGCAGGTAGTAAAGAGTGCGCGGGTGATGAAAAAGGCAGTGGCTTATCTGCAACCATACTTAGAAGCTGAAAAGGCCGCCAATGCCGATACCTCGCGTGCGGGCAAAGTTTTATTAGCCACTGTAAAAGGCGATGTGCATGACATTGGCAAAAGCATTGTGGGGGTAGTACTGGCCTGCAATAACTATGAAATTGTAGATATGGGAGTAATGGTTCCGGCAGAAAAAATATTTGAACGCGCAAAAGAAGAGAATGCCGATATCATTGGACTGAGTGGCCTCATTACCCCATCTTTAGATGAAATGATTCACGTGGCTTCTGAGATGGAACGACTCCGGATGGATAAGCCTTTACTCATTGGTGGTGCTACTACTTCACGCATTCACACTGCCGTAAAGATTGCTCCGGTTTATTCGGGTAATGTAGTACATGTGCTCGATGCTTCTAAAAGTGTAACGGTGGTTAGCTCGCTATTAAGCAAGGAGCACAAGGAGAAATTTACAGAAACCATCAAGACGGAATATGCCGAGATAAGAGAAACACATGCTCAGCGCAAAAATGAAATGGAATATGTCACGTTGGAAGAAGCGCGTCAAAATAAACTTCAAATTGATTGGGATACAGAAATCATCACTAAGCCGGCCTTTATTGGCGTAAAAGTGTTTGACGATTACTCTATTGAAGAATTGTCGAAGTATGTGGACTGGTCTCCGTTCTTCTCTGTATGGCAAATGAGCGGAGTATATCCACGCATTTTCGAAAATGCAAGATATGGAGAGGAAGCAAAAAAACTTTTTGCCGATGTGCAGGAACTGCTGCAAAAGGCGATTAAAGAAAAGTGGTTAACCGCGAAAGGAGTGTTTGGTATTTTTGAAGCCCGCTCTGAAAATGAAAGTGTGGTGTTAAGCAACGGTACTCATTTTGATTTTATGCGTCAGCAAACCAAAAAGAATGGTGCTCCCAATCGTTGTCTGTCTGATTTCATTTCACCTGACAAGGATTACTTTGGGGCATTTGCCGTAACTGCCGGACTTGGAATCGAGAAGCCATTGGCTCAATTTCAGAAAGACCATGACGACTACCACAGTATTATGCTGAAAGCATTAGCCGACCGCTTGGCCGAAGCCTTTGCAGAGAGATTGCATGAACGGGTGCGCAAGGAATTTTGGGGCTTTGCTGCTAATGAAAAACTAACTCACGAGGAACTGGTTCGGGAAAAATATCAAGGCATCCGTCCGGCATCAGGATATCCGGCCTGCCCTGACCATACTCTGAAACCGCAGATATGGCAACTCCTCGATGTGGAGAAAAACACCGGAATAATACTCACAGAAAGCAATGCGATGTACCCCGCTGCCAGTGTCAGTGGATTTTATTTTGCTTCTCCTCACAGCAAATATTTTGGTGTAGGTAAAATACTGAAAGACCAGATGGAAGCCCTTGCCCAAACAAAAGGAGTTCCTTTAAAAGAAATGGAAAGGTGGCTAAGTCCTAACAAGGGATATTAACTGCTGTTTCACAGGGGATTTTGTTTTGCCAGATACTCATCTCTGACTGCTTTTTTATTCAGGTATTTGATTTTGTCCCTTTTTCTCATTTGGTTTTCGCTTACCTTTTAAGCTAAGATAAACCCCAATTATTAGGGTTTATCTACAAACAAAAAGTAATGGCAGAAAGCGGCTACATATCGGCAAATCTCACTCCCAAGCAACTTCAATTCATGTGAGTTCAATAACAAGTGGAAAGTGAGAATGAATTTATCGGAAGAAAAAATACGGCAGTTATGCCACCATGAATTTTAATGATACTGCAAAATGAAATAGGCTTTGCGATTCCCTTTTGCCAATAGATAAAAAATGATACATCAAAAGGGAATCAAAGAAGTAGCTTTACAGCCATTGGGAGAATACCTTGAAACACCAGCTTACCCCTCAGATCTATGGTACACCGGATGTAGTCATAAATTTTTGGCAGAAATTGTTTGCTCAATTTTTTGCATCAGAAACTGTTAGACATTTGTAGCAAAAACTAATTTATGAATTACGGCTACATAAGAGTCAGCACTGACAAACAGACAACAGAAAACCAACGTTTTGAAATTGACAATTTCTCTATTGCACGCTCTTTACATATTGACGAGTGGATTGAGGAAACAATTAGTGCCACAAAAAGATTAGAAGACCGGAAGTTTGGTCTTCTTTTGAAGAGAATGCAAAAGGGTGACCAACTTGTTGTTACCGAGCTATCTCGTCTTGGTAGAAACCTTATGCAAATAATGAGCATTCTTCATGAATGCATGGAAAAAGACATAAAGGTTTACACCATTAAAGAGCATTATGAATTAGGTAATAACATTAACTCTAAGGTACTTGCTTTTGCATTTGGCTTGTCAGCCGAAATTGAACGCAATCTTATTTCCCAAAGAACCAAAGAAGCCCTTGCTAGAAAAAAAGCTGAAGGTGTAATTCTTGGCAGACCAAAAGGGAGTAAATCGCAAAGGTTGAAACTTACTGGCAAAGAAACAGAAATACAAGAATTAAGAAGCAAACGAATTTCGGTTAGTGCTATTGGTAGAATGCTTGGCGTGCATCGCCTTACAGTTTCATCGTTTATCAAAAGTGCATCGCTTGGATAATAAAAATTCCCCTTTTCTTACTTTCACATAAAATACCTCTTTATGAAAACAACACTCGACAAAAAAACAGAACAGGTTTGGCAAAAAGCGCGATTGATAAACAAAGCCACTTTCAAAAATCCCGAAGTGCAAAACTCTACCGATGAATTTCGCTTAGATGATTTCGGTGCAATTATGAAACTAAACGACTACGGTAAACAAACAAAATACGGTTGGACACTCGACCACATCTTACCAGTTGCTAAAGACGGAACAGACCATTTCGTAAATCTTCTTGCATTAAATTGGAAAAACAATGTGTCAAAAGCAGATAGCTTTTTTGGCAACGATGTGGCTGTTGGTATAACCGGAGGTTCTCCCTACGAAAATGTTTCCGGTGCGCTTTTGCGTTCTTACTTATCGTAAAAAGCATTGGAAGAATTAGCTTCAATTTACCCCGATAATTTTTTTGTGAAGGACGCAATTTAAATACATCTTACAAAACCGATGGAGTTCGTAAGCATCTAAATACAAAAAGCAGAGTTCGTTCCTCACATCTCAATTTTCCCCACTCATCGCTCGCAGGTGCAACTTGCACCACAAAAAACTATCAGCAGTCACACTCTTGCTGTTCGGCATAAGATTGTTTCCGTGTGATTACCTCCCTCTATTTCTTTCTTAGGCTGATTTCTGTTGCTGGTAAATCATTCTCCAGGGTTTTGCTTCTTCCAGTTCGTAAGCGAGTTCGAGCAGTCGCTTGTCTAAACCGTAGGGCGCAGTAAACTGTACGCCCAGGGGCATATCATCATCGGCAGTGCCTAAAGGCAGTGATATGGCCGGAGCACCGGTAATATTTTGCAATCCGGCATAGCTGGCATATTCCACAGCTCTTCGCGATATTTCTTCATACGAAAGTTCGGTAGAGAAGTAGCCTATCTTGGGAGTTTTGTGAGATACCACCGGAGTCATCAACACATCATATCTTTCAAAAAGCGCTTCGGCTTGGCGGCCGGTTTGGCGCAGTACGCGAATACTGTGCGGAGTTTGCAGCGCATGAGATTTAAACTGTCGGCTCAGCCCGAGAGTAAAAGGCTCTAATTGCCCGTGATCTACTTTTGCTTGCACCACTAATTTGCCCCAGTGGCTGAGCATGTAGGCGAGAAAGCCGTAGTAATTCAGATAATGCTCACTCATGGCATCAATATCTACCGGTAAAGGCTCTTGTGTGACTTGATGGCCGAGCGACTGCAACAGGGCAGCCGTATTTAGTTGTGTGCGATAGGTGTCTTCGTCCTGATGACCGGCTTTGCCTTTTGGTGGGTTCTCAAAAAATGCGATGCGAAGGCGTTGCTTGGAAGCTTGTGTCACTTGCCCCATTTCCGGCAGTCGGGGATGACGGTAAAAAGTTTCGGCTGCGGCATAAAAAGCGGCTGTATCGCGCACACTGCGGGTAAGCACGCCTTCATACACTATCTGTAAGGGCATCAGTTGCGAACCATCCATAGGCACTAATCGCCTCCGCGAAGGTTTTAAGCCCACCAAGCCACAGCAAGCTGCCGGAATGCGAATAGAGCCTGCGCCATCGTTGGCACTGGCTATAGGCACTACGCCACTGGCTACTAAAGCAGCCGAGCCGGAGGAAGATCCACCGGTGGTGTAATCAGTGCCCCAGGGGTTGCGGGTAATGCCCCATTTTTCATTTTCGGTACTACAGATTAAACCAAACTCCGGCAAAGTGCTCTTGCCGAGATAACTCATGCCGGTAGATAAGAACTGATTGACAAACCGGCTGTGCTGTTTAGCAATTTTAGCACTGAATGCCCCTGTGCCCAATTGTGTAGGATAGCCTTGCACATTGTCATTGTCTTTGATAAACGAAGGTACCCCGTATAGTGCTCCCTCTTTTACCAAGGAATGATGGTTGCGTGCCTTGTCGTAGGTTTTTATCACAATGGCATTCAATTCTCCATTCACTTTTTCGGCACGGCTAATAGCGGCTTCGGTGGCTTCTTCTACCGAGATTTCTTTGTGGGCAATGGCCTCTGCAATCGCTACGGCATCCATTGTTCCTAAAGCATCATTGGTAAATGCGCTGATTCGGTTTTTCATCTCTTCGTTGATTTTAGGGTGGGAAATTAAGCAGACCCGCTAAATAAACGCAGGAGTATTTTTTTAATTCTCCTAAATACGAAACGGACAGCTTGGTACTGTTCGGCTAACCTGCCTGAAATTCTCCAGCGGTTACTTGATAATTATCATACTATCATTTCAGTAATTTTATTGCACCTTAGCCAACTAAATACTTTACTAATGGGAGTTTTTTCCATACTGCACCGGACTTACCGGGAT
>CAZQYO010000075.1:7479-10738 GCA_964597415.1 uncultured Chitinophaga sp. | reverse complement strand
CCAACCTATATCCGGGAAGGCATACCTTGCAGGTGTACCGGCTGAATAACGGTTGGGGGCATTTATACTCCACTATCGTTTACCAAGGCACCATCAACCTGACGGCCAACACAGAATCGTTTGTGACCGTGCTGAATGGGCTGAACAAAATACAATTTGACCGTATTGAAGCCATCAACAACGGGGACCCTGTGCAGGAAAAGCCCTTAGTATTTTTTGACCCGCGTCAACCTATAGAACCCGCTCCCGAACATCATGGTCACTTTCAAGAACCGATTCCCTGCGGCTCTATAGCCATGAGGCCCTATGATTTCAAAATGCTAAAACAGACTATTGATCATGGAAGTTTTGAAAGTACACGGCTCGCCATTTTCAAACAAGCCTTAGCCTATAACTACTTTACCACAGCGCAGGTGCGCGAACTGATGGATGAATTTTGGTTTGAAAGCTCAAAATTAGAAGTAGCCAAATTAGCTTACCCAAAAACTGTTGATCAGAACAACTACTACTTAGTCAATAATAGTTTCGCCTTCAGTAGCAGCATAAATGAATTAGGCAACTTTTTAACGATGAAATAAAATAAAGAACCTTCCCTAACCGGAGGGTTCTTTAGATGTAAAGCCCTATCAGTTTCTATGTATTGTTTCCTGACTTTCATTTTACGTTTTTTGGTAAAAAATTTTTACACCGCATTCGCAAGCAAGTGAATGTTCAGAAGGAAAAACAAGTACAGGTAAACCCAAAGCCCGTCCACAAAATGCCAGTAAGTGCAAAGTAAATTCACCTTCATTTTACTAAAAGGATCACTTTCAAAAATCAGCGTCTGAACGGGATCGTTCTTTACCATCAAGGCATTTAGAGCAAACACTATTATAAAAACAATGCCCAGGGCGAGGTGTAATAAATGCAAGCCGCTGATAATATACAAGTAAGCTCCGGCAATATTGTTACTCATAAATATCCCTTGCGCGGTGAGTTCTTCCCACCCCTTTATCTGAAAAAAGGCAAACCCTCCCCCCAATCCCGCAGTCACCAACAGTCCGTTGATATATCCTTTCCAGTCATCCCTCATAACTGCCTTTCTGGTTTGCGCCATCGTATAGCTCGACACAACGATAAGAAGGGTATTCGCATGAAAAATAAGCGGAAGCTTAAAGTGGTTGAAGTCTGTACCTAAAGTGGTGAGCAAATACGAAATAGAGAGAAAAAGAAAAGCAGAACTGCCCCCCACCAAAACTAAATACACTAATACGCGCATAGGGTGGTACTTCATCCGTAACTCCATGGCTTCGGACAATTCAGTATATTTTTCAGTCTGCGTGAACTTTGACACTTGGATTTTGTTTAGACGAAATCTAAATTATTCACTCAAAGGAATTAATTTAGCCCCACTAAAATAAAACAACTCCCATTGAAAAGTGTTGACAGTTTGAAAATTATGGCTGATAATGATAAAATAATAGAAGAAGTTACCACCAGTGAATACAAATACGGGTTTGTGACCGATATAGAGCAGGAGTTTGCAGCGATAGGATTAAATGAAGATACGGTGCGCTTTATCTCTAAAAAGAAGGAGGAACCCGAATGGATGCTGGAATGGCGCTTACGAGCCTTTCATGCTTGGGAAAAGATGGAGCAGCCTCAATGGCAAAATCTGAGTTTTCCGGCTATCAATTATCAGGATATTATTTATTACGCAGCCACCAAGAAGAAGAAAAAGGTAGAGAGTTTAGATGATATTGACCCTGAGATTAGAGCCACTTACGACAAGTTAGGCATCCCCATTCAGGAGCAGAATATTTTAGCTGGAGTTGCGGTAGATTACGTGATGGATTCAGAAAGTGTGATTACTACCTTTCGCGAAAGCCTCAAAGAGAAAGGCATTATCTTTTGCTCCATTTCTGAAGCTATCAGAGAGTACCCCGACTTGGTAAAACAGTACCTCGGTTCGGTAGTTCCCCAACGCGATAACTTCTTTGCCGCATTAAACTCCGCTGTGTTCAGCGATGGTAGTTTTGTATATATCCCTCGTGGAGTTCGCTGCCCTATGGAGCTTTCGACCTACTTTAGAATTAATGCAGAGAACACCGGTCAGTTTGAACGCACCTTAATCATTGCAGACAGTGGCAGCCATGTTTCTTATCTGGAAGGTTGCACGGCTCCCACCAGAGATGAAAATCAACTTCACGCTGCTGTGGTGGAATTAGTAGCCTTGGATAATGCAGAAATAAAATACTCTACCGTTCAAAACTGGTATCCCGGTGATAAGAATGGAATAGGAGGCGTTTACAACTTCGTCACTAAAAGGGGGATGTGCAAAGGTGCTCATTCAAAAATTAGTTGGACTCAGGTAGAAACGGGCAGTGCGATTACATGGAAATATCCCAGTTGTATATTAAAAGGCGATCACTCTATCGGTGAGTTTTACTCTGTAGCAGTAACCAATAATTTTCAGCAGGCCGACACCGGCACTAAAATGATTCATATAGGGAAGAATACCCGAAGCCGCATTGTGAGCAAAGGAATCAGTGCCGGCAAATCGCAGAATTCTTACAGAGGATTAGTGCAGATAAACCGCACGGCTGACCAAGCCTACAACTCATCTCAATGCGACAGTTTGCTTATTGGCGATAAATGCGGGGCACACACCTTCCCTTATTTAGAGATAAAAAACAACACCGGCAAAGTAGAGCATGAAGCGACCACTTCTAAAATTGGGGAAGACCTGCTGTTTTACTGCAACCAACGCGGCCTCAGCAATGAAGAGGCTGTAAATATTATTATCAATGGGTACTGCAAAGAGGTGTTTCAGCATCTTCCCATGGAATTTGCCGTGGAAGCCCAAAAGCTGTTATCCATCAGCCTCGAAGGAAGTGTCGGTTAATTTACTTTGCAGAAAAGAAATGAAAAATGATTCTGCGGATATACCGAGTTTACAAAGTAGGCAAAACGATTTACAGAAAAATGTTGAAACCATTTTATGATGAATTAAGAAAGGATGCCTACGCAACCGAAGATAAAAAGCGAACAAAAAAGAGAATAAGAAAAACAAATAAAGAACATGCTGACAATAAAAAACCTAACCGTAGCCATCAACGGAAATCAGATACTTAAAAATTTCAATCTGGAAATAAAAGCCGGAGAGATTCATGCGATCATGGGGCCTAACGGCACCGGCAAATCTACGCTTGCAGCCACCTTAGCCGGAAGAGAGGAATACGAAGTGATTTCAGGCGAAGTGATTTACAACGGCAAAAAT
>CAZQYO010000075.1:2536-7469 GCA_964597415.1 uncultured Chitinophaga sp. | reverse complement strand
AAGGAATATTTCTGGCGTTTCAATATCCGGTAGAAATTCCCGGAGTAAGCGTTACTAACTTTATGAAAGCAGCAGTGAATGCCAAGCGCAAACATTTAGGATTAGAAGCAATAGATGCCAAAGGCTTTCTGAAGTTGATGAAAGAGAAGATGGAGTTGGTAGAGATAAAAAAAGAAATGATGAGCCGCTCGCTCAATGAAGGTTTCAGCGGTGGAGAGAAGAAACGCAATGAAATATTTCAGATGGCGATGTTGGAGCCTTCCCTTTGTATATTAGATGAAACCGATTCCGGACTTGATATTGATGCGCTGCGAATTGTAGCCGAAGGGGTAAATAAACTTCGCAGCTCCGATAGAAGTTTTATTGTGATTACTCACTATCAGCGCTTGCTTAATTACATTGTGCCGGATGTAGTTCACGTGATGTTTGGCGGACGCATTGTAAAAAGCGGAGGCAAAGAACTGGCACTGAAGTTAGAGGAAAAGGGATATGATTGGATTAAAGACGAAGTAGGAGAATTAGTATAAACGACATGGGACTTACAGAAAAAATAGCGGAGGAATACACCGCAGTGATTCAAAACACCGATAAAGACAGCACTTCTCCGATTTCAAAAAAAAGAGAAGAGGCCTATCAGCACTTTACAAAACTTGGGATACCCTCTAACCGTCATGAGGAATGGCGATACACCCACATCAAAAATAAATTGCCGGAATCCTTATCCCTTTTGCGGCATCCCGTTTCTTCCTCTCCTGCATTTCACACTTTCCCTTCGCTGCAAGCACATCGCGTGGTATTAATCAATGGCACTTTTGATGCCGGACTATCCTCTATTAGCGAGCAAAAAGGATTAACGATTTCGAGTTTGAAAGAAGCATTCAAAACAAAGAAAGAAATCGTTGATAAATATTTCGGTCACTTGGTTCAACTAAACAAAGAACACTTTGCCGCTCTGAATACTGCATTTGCTACCGATGGCGTTTTTATCCATATAGAGGAAAATATGGAAGCGACCTTACCCATAGTGATAGTAAACATCAGTGACAACAATGGAGAAACATTTACGCAGAGCCGCAATCTCATCGTTTTAGAGCAAGGTGCCTCTGCTTATGTAGTAGAAGATTTTCAGAACTCTTCGGCTGCGGCATTTATGAATCACGTGTCCGAAATTTTCTTGGCTCCGGCAGCTTCCATCCACCTGACTCAACTACAAACAGAAACATTGCAAACTACGGCTGTTTATACAACCGAAATAGAATTGCTGCGAGATTCTAGTTTTACCTGCACTTGCGTTTCGTTGGAAGGGAAACTTATTCGCAATAATATCAATGCGCGAATGAGAGGAGAAAATGCCGAAGCTCATCTTTACGGACTTTACTACGGCACCGAAAATTCGTTGATAGACAATCATCTTCTGATAGACCATGTTATGCCAAACGGCCAGAGCACCCAGCTTTATAAAGGTATTCTGGACGATGAGTCCACCGGAGTATTCAACGGTAAAGTGTTTGTGCAACCCGATGCGCAGAAAACAAATGCATTCCAGTCCTCCAAAGTATTATTGCTTTCAGACAATGCGTCCATTAATGCAAAACCACAGTTAGAAATTTTTGCCGATGATGTAAAGTGTTCGCACGGAGCAGCCATCGGTCAGTTGAATAATAATGAACTCTTCTATTTTCTTGCCAGAGGAATAGAACCTAAACAAGCTCGCGCTCTCCTCACCTATGCTTTTGCCAATAACGTGCTCGATAAAATAAAGCTGGACGAGTTAAGGGCTTATGTAGAAGAAAAATTGCGTTCACGCCTGAACATCTCCTTTTAAATGGAAGCGCCAATATCAATGAAAAAGCAGCGGACGGACTGGGCAGCTATCCGAAAAGATTTTCCGATTCTTCAGCAAAAAGTAAATGGAAAGGACTTAGTGTATTTCGACAATGCCGCCACCTCTCAAAAACCGCTGGCGGTCATTGATGCGGTAAGCGATTACTACGAAAAATATAACAGCAACATTCATCGCGGAGCACACCATTTAGCTCAATTAGCTACCGAGGCTTATGAACAAAGCCGCCAAATAGTGGCGCAACACTTAAATGCAAATTCCGAAGCTGAAATCAATTTCGTGAGAGGAACTACAGAAGCCATCAATCTGGTTGCTTCTACGTATGGCAGACAAAATATCAAAACCGGAGATGAGATTATCGTCACCGAGATGGAGCATCACAGCAATATTGTGCCCTGGCAAATGTTATGTGAAGAAAAAGGAGCTATACTGAAAGTGATTCCGATTAACGATAAAGGAGAATTACTTTTTGAAGAGTATTTGAAGTTGCTAAGTGATAAAACAAAAATAGTGTCAACGGCCTACGTGTCAAATGCGCTGGGCACCATTCATCCGGTCAAAGAAATAATTGAAGCCGCACATCAATTTGGGGCAGTTGTGTTTATTGATGCTGCCCAAGCCATGCCACACTTACAGGTAGATGTACAGAAACTCGATTGCGACTTCCTCGGCTTTAGCGGTCACAAGGTGTTTGCCACAACAGGTATTGGAGTACTTTACGGCAAAAGAGAACTGCTGGAGAAAATGCCTCCGTATATGGGAGGTGGAGAAATGATAAAGACTGTTTCTTTCAAAGGAACCACATACAACGAAATTCCCTATAAATTTGAGGCCGGCACTCCGCATATAGAAGGGGGAATAGCATTAGGAGTAGCACTCCGTTACATTCAGCAAATTGGGATGGAGCAAATAGCCGCTTACGAACACGAACTACTTCAATACGGCACCGAAACACTTTCAACTATCGAGGGGCTTAGAATTATAGGAACCGCAGAAAATAAATCTTCCGTCATTTCTTTTCTCATCCATAACATTCACCCTTACGATTTGGGAGTATTATTGAATGAGCAAGGAATTGCTATCCGCACCGGGCATCACTGCTGCCAACCGTTAATGGATCGCTTGGGAATAGAAGGCACCTGCCGTGCTTCTTTTGCCTTCTATAATACCCGCAAAGAAATTGATCAACTGGCAGTGAGTATCAACAAAGCAGTTCACCTGCTTTCTTAAAGTATTTTTTATTCTTACACTATGGTAAAGTCAATGAAAGAAGTGGAGGATGAAATCATTGAAGAATTCAGCCTCTTTGAAGACCAGATGGATAGGTATGAATACATCATTGATATTGGCAAGAAATTACCGCCTTTGGAGAAGAAATATCAAGTCAATGATTTTCTGGTGCAAGGTTGCCAAAGCAAAGTATGGCTGCATGCCTTCGCAAAAGAGGATAAGATTTTTTATGAAGCCGATTCTAATACCGCCATCACCAAAGGGATAATAGCTTTGCTCATCAGAGTGCTTTCGGGTCGCGACCCGAAAGAGGTAGTAAAATATGAATTGACTTTTATAGACGGAATAAATCTCCGTTCTCACCTATCATCGCAGCGCTCAAACGGCTTGTCGTCCATGATTCATCGCATGAAAGCTTATGCCTCTGCATTCTCCAAATAAAAAAGAGGCTGGGAAAGGAGCCTCTTTTTCAATCAATTCTTTCGGTTTAGTTTTTTACTACAAACAAACGGCTTTGTGTTCTCACATTACCTACAGTCGCAGCGAGTACGTATGTGCCGGTGCTAAGACCCGAAGCATTTAAATCAAACTCGTTTTGACCGGCTGCTAAATTCTTAAAAGAAAATTCGCGGAACAGTTTTCCCGTCATGTCAAATACTCTAAAGGTGACATCAGTGGGTTTATCTACCGTCAACACAATCTTGGAAGAAGAACTTACCGGATTGGGATATATATCCAGTCCGCTTACCCCTGAAACATCACTGACTTTATTGATAGAAGCAACAGTGTTACAACCACCGGTGGTAAGGGTGGTAGAGCGCCAAATTCCTCTGCCGTGTGTTCCGATGTAAAGTACCCGGCAATTTGAATTATAAAGGTTCTTTTCTATTAATCGGAAAACCGGAACGCGAGGCAAGACATTATTTTCCTCGCTCCACTGTGTTCCATCCCAACTCCAAATACCCAGTTCGGTACCGATGATAATGGTGTTGGCATCGTGAATCACTACATCATATACCGGCATATTAGGAAGTCCGTTGCTTAACGCATTCCATGATTGCCCACCGTCTTTAGATTCATAAACATGGCTAAAAACCGGCTACCACTGCTACCACATGGTTGGCATCATTAGGGTCAACAGCGACTCCTTCTATAGAACGGCCACTGGCCACCACCGAATTAGAAAATTGCGAAGTGTTTGAGTAAATGTATCCCAGTACATTGTTAGCAATGGGATAAACAGCCGTATCGGCACTCATGTTGAGATGAGGACATTTATAGACCCTTCCGCCACTGGTTCCGATGTAAAGAACATCCCCATCAGAAGATGCCGCATAAGACACAGCAGTTCCGCTGATGGTATTCGTAAGGCGGAACCATTTAGGAGTAAGCCCTAAATCCAGTGCATCGGAAGTCATCCAAACACCACAATTAGAGGTGACAAAGATTCTGGATCGAATGGGGTCATCTGCCCAAGCAGTATCGCCTGTGTTCAAAGCATTTGGCAACTGGAAATTAAATGGTGTTTTAGCTACTTTACTTTGTGCGGTGACTACATCGCCTGCACTATAACTTTTATCTGCAATAAAAGGCACTTTGATTAGTCCGTTCGCAGCTGTTTTAGTTTCCGCTAAATAGAAGGGAGTAATAAAGGGCGCATTCTGATCCTTTTGACCTCCACAGCGCGAGGGCTGGGTATGACTTTGCGGGTCAATCTTATTATCATAGAAGCCATCAAAGGAAGCACCGGTGTTTCCGGAACGAAGCACTTCGCCAAAGTATATTCCTCCAAACATTACGTGAGGATCTATGTGAGATATTTCGGTATAAATTCCATCTCCACCAATTACCCGCTTTGCA
>CAZQYO010000075.1:0-2458 GCA_964597415.1 uncultured Chitinophaga sp. | reverse complement strand
TGTTGCCGAGATAGTTAATGTACTGAGTGCCGTTATCCTGAGTTCCACCCAATACTTCGCCACTCAAAGCTGCGGCTACAGAGTAAAACTGAGTAACATTATACCCTCTGTTTTTTATCACATAGGTAGGGAAAGGGAAAGCTGAAAAAGCATTGGTAGATTTGTAAATACCCCCATCGCATCCAACATACATCACATTCGGGTTGTCCGGATCAATGGTTATAGCGTGCTTATCAGGGTGAATATAGTTCGGATTAGACTCTGAACCCCCTAAACCTACATCGGCTAATTTCCATCCGGTTTGATCGGACCAAGTGTATAAATCTATCCCTCCCATATACACTTTGTTGGGATCTGCCGGAGAAACCGTAATCACATTATCATACCAACCCTGGCAATTTGGCCCATAGGGGTCAAACAAAGGGCTTTTAGTTCCAATGTTCGTCCATGTTTCACCGCCATCTCCGGAGCGGAACGCGCCATAAGTGCAACCTCCGCCACTGGCCACAGCAATATAAACTACGCTCGGGTCAGAAGGAGCCAAAGCGATTTCTATTCTACCTTGTGTACCCGGAAATCCGGGATTGTTTACATTAGAAATCCGAGTCCAAGTGAAGCCCCCGTTTTGTGAGCGGGCTATTTTACTGCTATTTACCCCACCAACGGCAGCAAAAATACCAATCCCATCACTCGCCCATTTCACATCGGCAGCCCCTTGCCCGTTGGCAATACCCGGAATGGTTGCCTGTGTCCAGTTAGCCCCACCATCGGTGGTCATATACAACCCTTTGCCGGTAGCGGCTGCCATATTTAAGCCATCATTAGGATTGATGGCAATACGGTTTACCGCAGCCCATATATTGTTATTGTCTAAGGAATTAGTTGAAAATCCATCGGGGGTAATCAATACCGGATTATCAGAGCCATCTAACTTAAATATTCCGTTTCCCATTGAACCGGAGTTTAAAGATGAGCCTCCTATCTGGGCTAAACCCTCTCCTGTTCCTATATAAATAGTGCCATCGGGAGCCTGTGCAATACAAGAAATTGTTAGCCACTCATTCCAAGCACTAAGTTTAGTCCAAGTGTTACCGCCATCTAAAGACTTCCACATGCCACCGCTTACTCCACCGGCATAAACGGTATTGTGAGAAGGATCTCTTTTGTCAATCAGAATGGCGCGGGTTCTGCCGCCTACATTATCCGGCCCCAACTCTTCCCATTGTAAGTTTAGTGCTCCGGCTCTATTGCCCGATTGTTTTAATTGATTGGCTTGTGCGATTGCCTTTTTGTAATACGAAGCATCAAAGTTGCCCTGCTCATCTTTCAACTTATCATATCTCCATTCCATGGCTTCTTTCGCGCGTTGTGCTTTCTCCGCAACCCCTCCTTCTTCTTTTCTATCCTCCAATTTAAAAGTTCCCACTCCGTTTTCGCCAAAAGCAAACCAAGTGATACCCCCTAATAGAGCAAAAAAGGAAACGCCAAGTAAAAATTGCTTCTTCATTTTATTACAGTGTTTTTTTTCGTTTGAGCAAATATAAACGCAAAAACCAAATGTCGCCATTTGCTATCGTCATTTTTCTGTCATTTCACGCAAGCAGTTCCCCTTTGCCAAGTGAGAGAAAAACTTAACTGAAGCCCTGCAATGAAAAAGTGACTATTGGACGCTCTGAGGGTAATGCTTGTCGTTCAGAAGGGCAAATCCTAAAGAAGTGAAGGAAAAAGTTAACGAATTAGCGAATGCAGGAAAAAACCGAATTAAACATTTGGCCAACTCCCAAAGTAAGGGGAAAAGAACCTAAAAGACTTTGCTTTTTGTTTTACCACTCCCCACAACATCCATACACTTTGCTTATACTAAAAACAGAACCCGACCTAAGGAGTTGGTTTCTGTTTTCTTAATCGTTTTTTACAAAAGGGTTGTGCAACGACTACCCATGTTAGCTGTTCGTGCTATTCTGTCCACGAAGGATTGCTTCTAAATGTTTGCAGTCATTTTACTGTCGGTTCATAGTAAAGAATTAATGCTCCATTAGCAAAGTTTTTAGTCTTTGAAAGTTTGAAAATTGTCCTTCTGTTTACATTGTCAAATAATGGCGAGCCTTTACCAGCAACAACAGGATGAATGCAAAGTTGGTATTTGTCAATTAAATTTAGGTTCATAAGTTGCATTATTAAACTTCTACTGCCTACAAAGATGTCCCTTCCGGATTGTTGCTTTAATTCTCTTATCAAGTAGTCCACTGATACAGTTGCAAGTTTCGCACTGTCCCAGTCCGTGTTTTTGAGTGTGTGTGAAAAAACAATTTTTGGAATTCTGTCTATTGCAATGGCGAACTTGTCCGCTGCTTTGTCGCCCAATGGGTTTGTTAAAACTGATTGCCAGTATTGCATAAGTTGGTAAGTCTTCCTACCATAAAGTATAACTCCTGCATTGTCTAAAAGGTCAGCGTAG
>CAZQYO010000074.1:0-10886 GCA_964597415.1 uncultured Chitinophaga sp. | reverse complement strand
CTTGTACATTAAAGAATGCAGTAATCAGTAAAATGCCGAATAGGCAAGCCTTTGTCAGTTTATAGAGTTTATTCATCCCTCTAAGTTTATAAAGTAAAGAGTTAGTTGAGTCTGTACAAAGATTGAAACTTTGGCGAAATAATTCGCAAAAGTTATAAAAACAGGAAGTAGCCGGTAGCAGTATGGCAAGAAATCAGTTTCCATTAAGGCTCATTCTTGAAAAACCGAGGGGAGAAAAGTCATTCTTCAAAAATCTAAGAATTGCCGAACAAAGAACTTGCCTCCATCAAATAATAAAAGGACAGACATATACCTGTCCTTTCATTGAGCAACTATTTATTGATTTATTCGGTGACAATAAATTTCTTGGTGTACACCTCTCCATCTACCGACAAGCGTATAAAGTAAATTCCCTTTGCTAAATTTTCGGTAGTGCCTATACTCATTTGGTGTAATCCTTCCTGCTCATTTTCTGTCGCCAGCGTAGCTACCTTTTTACCGGTTACATCCAAAATTTCTGATTGCACCGTGGCTGCTTTGTTGAGCGTGTAAACAATTTTACCGCTGCCATTCATCGGGTTGGGATACACCTGAAGGTAAATTCCCTTTTGCGTGTTGTCATTAATAGCAGAAGTAACATTAGTCGGCTCGCTGGTGTACATGTAGTAAAACAGTTGCATCTCGTCACTCGTAGTTAAACCGAAAGTGACTAAGGGCTGCCCCACGTTCCAAGTAGTTCGGGCCACCAACCCCGACTTATGCCCATTGTGTTTTCCGTAAGCCACAGGCAACAGATCAGGCCAGTATTCGATAGACGGATGTTCCCAATCAAAGTATCCCCGGTCGAAATGATTTTTATAATCGTAAAACCCTTCGTATATCTTATCACCTATTGCTCCGGTAGTATCTCTGATATAAATATCAAAATCGGTCGCATACTTATGCGCATGTGACGAAGCCATCCAAAAGTAACGCACTTCCTTCGTGCTGCTGTTATTATCCGGGTCGTCATAGTCGCGGCTTTGATTTCCCTGAGGCAAAAACAACCCAGCATTGTTGACCAAATTCGACTTCATCTCAATGGTATTGGCATCACGCGGTTCAAAGTAAATATTCATATAAAAATCACAAGGTAATACTGAGGTAGCATTGTAGTTTTTAGTGTGGTAATTAAAATCTAAGTAGCACTTCTGATTCCAGAATAGCGCTGTTCCCTGTGGCAAGCGAATTTCAGCATCGTCCTGCCAGGCTCCGGTCAGATTTTTGTTTCCATCAAAAGAGGTAGTCAGCGTAGAAAGGCTGACTGATTTCATTTCAAAATCGCCAGATCCTCTATCGGCTGCTGCCACAGAATCCGGGAACTGAAACAATAGAAAATGGTGAGATTGCTGATTCATAAAACCATCAATTCCGGTAATCTGAGGCAGATAAGGAAAATTCACTTCGTGCTGCAATAGCCACTCCTGCTCTACCTTGCCGCTAATCGGCAAAAACACCGGCCCCATTCTCAACTGTATGCCCGTTCCGGCAGCAGGTTTGATAGGCTTGGGAAGAAAAGGCATAGCCGGATTATCGTAATAATCGCTCACCAACTGCCAGTCGGGTTGTGCTTCGTTGCCGGTATAATTTTGCTTGGCACCAAACATGATCCATTGACGCATAAATTCAATTTCCTTATTCGTAAGCGGATTTCCTGCAGTATCTAACATCAACGCGCCTTCCGTTGACGTGTCAATGGCCAAGTCGGTATCAAAACCGGCTCCGGCAATTTTGCGCAACAAAAAACTGTTGTAGGGATCTCCCTGCTTGACCAACTCTTCGTGTTTGGCAACTGAAGAAGGATACTGTGACAGCACTTTATAAATAGCACTATACACATCGCTTTCAGTGCCGTCAAACTTCAGCGCTTCTGCTGAGGCCGCACTGTGGCAACTTTGGTTTTGGCACTTAGTGTTTAAGGTGGTGTAAATTCTTTGGAAAGGAGTTTGAGCATTGGTTAGAGCAAATACATAACACAATACAGCAAACAATGTAACTGTTTTTTTCATTCGTTTGTGAGATTAATAAAGGTTTCTAAAATCGCTGACCGAATATAACTAATTGTGCTTCCCATCAACAAACTGGTGCTTTTTTTTTCTGGCAGTGTTAAATGAAGTTCTCTTTGTTTGATGCTGCGCCAGAAGGTGCAACCGTGCATCCAATTCATCTTTCTCTCTTATTTTCGCTCACAAATAGAAAAGTGATGGGTGATTTTTTGATTAAGAACGCACAAGTGGTAACGGATGGAAAGATATTTACTTCGGATGTGCTGATTAGAGGCAAACGGATAGAGCGGATAGACAGTCCCTTTGAGTTGAAGTTCAAAGTGAAAGAAATAAATGCCTCAGGTCTTTTTCTGATACCGGGTATTATTGATGATCAGGTTCATTTCCGAGAGCCGGGACTCACGCACAAAGCCACCATTTATACTGAAGCAAAGGCAGCGGTAGCCGGAGGAATCACTTCCTATATGGAAATGCCAAACGTACTGCCACTCACCTTAACCAATGAACTGCTCGAAGATAAATTTCGCTTGGGGGCTTCTTATTCTATGTCCAATTTCTCTTTTTACCTCGGAGCCGGGCATACCAATTTAGAGGAGCTTAAGAAAGCAGATAAAACAAGAATTTGCGGAATCAAAATTTTTATGGGATCTTCTACAGGAGATATGCTGGTAGATTCGCCCGATATATTAGAACTTATTTTTCGCGAGCGAAGTGACCTGCTCATTGCTACCCATTGTGAGGATGATAAATTAGTAAAGAAGAGAACCGAGCTATACAAACAAGAATACGGAGAGAATATCCCCTTTGAGTGCCATGCCGAAATACGGAACGAGGAAGTGTGCTACAACTCCTCATCGTATGCTGTAGAACTGGCAAAGAAATTCAATTCCCGCTTGCACATTCTCCATATTTCTACCGAAGAAGAACTCTCACTATTTACCAATAAAATTCCTTTGGAGGATAAGCGAATTACGGCAGAAGTTTGTGTTCACCATTTGTGGTTCGACAAAAGCGATTACGCCCGATTGGGAAGCCGCATAAAATGCAACCCGGCCATTAAAGAAGCGCGGCACAAGGAAGCCCTGCTCAAAGCTTTGCTCGATGACCGTTTAGATGTCATAGCGACTGATCATGCGCCTCACACACTCGAAGAAAAAAGCCGCCCTTATTTGAGTTGCCCTGCGGGCTTGCCTTTAGTGCAGCACCCGTTGAATGTAATGCTGGAGTTTTACCATCAGGGAAAAATATCTTTAGAGAAAATAGTGGAGAAGATGTGTCACGCTCCGGCACAATGTTTTGAGGTAAAAAATCGCGGGTATGTTCACGAAGGCGAGATGGCGGACGTAGTACTGTTAGATATCAATGCCGAATGGAAAGTAACGACTGAAAATCTTCTGTACAAATGTGGTTGGAGTCCTTTTGAAGGACAGACCTTTAAGGGGAAAATCCTAAAAACCTTTGTGAATGGTCACTTAGCCTACAACGAAGGTATCTTTGATGAAAGTATCAAAGGCGAGCGCTTAGAATTTGACCGATGAAAATTTTATTGGTTGAGCCATTCCTCACCGGCTCGCATAAAAACTGGGCAGAGGAATATCAGCAGTTCAGTCGGCATGAAGTGCGCATTTTATCCCTCCCCGGCTATCACTGGAAATGGCGCATGCACGGAGCCGCCATCTACCTCGCAAAACAGTTTATGTCATCGGACTTTACTCCCGATCTGATTTTGGCGACCGACATGTTGGATCTGAATCTTTTTCTCTCCCTTACCCGCAGCAAAACCACTCCTGTTCCCACTGCCATTTACTTTCACGAAAACCAACTCAACTACCCCTGGTCACCTTCTGATGCTGATGTAAAACTAAAGCGCGATAATCACTACGCATTCATTAATTACACTTCTGCTTTAGTGGCCGATGCCGTGCTGTTCAACTCACAGTATCATCAGCAAGTTTTTTTAGAGGAGCTTCCCTCCTTTCTCAAAGCCTTTCCCGATTATCAAAACATAGAAACAGTAGAAACCATTCGCCACAAAAGTTCGGTACTGCCCCTCGGCTTGCATCTTCAAAAGTTCAGTATTCACAAACCTTCGGAGGTCAGCAAGCCAGCGTGTGCCGTGGTGCTGTGGAATCATCGTTGGGAATATGATAAAAATCCCGATACATTTTTTTCTGCTCTTTTTAAAATAGCCGATCGCGGCATAGATTTTAAGCTCGTGGTGCTGGGGCAAAGCTACGAGCGGTGCCCTCCTATTTTTTATGAGGCAAAGCAGCGGCTTTTCGATAGAATAATTCACTGGGGCTTTGCGCCCTCTTTTGATGATTACTGTAAATGGCTATGGACTGCCGACCTGCTGCCCGTTACTTCTACTCAAGATTTCTTTGGGGCTTCTATTGTGGAAGCAATGTATTGCCACACTGTTCCGCTGTTACCTTATCGCCTCGCTTACCCGGAACATGTCCCTGCTGAGCATAGAGCTACCTGCTTTTATGAAGAAGCTGAATTTGCAACTACTCTACAGCAGAGAATAGAGGATGTGGCACAACTGCGCACTATGAATCCCCAAGCAATGGTGAGCCGATACGACTGGCAAAAATGTATAGCCGAATATGACTCCCGGTTTAAAAATATCGCTGAAACCAAAAATTGACGAAAATTATCTTCCAGAACTCCATTAACATCTTACTTTCGCCCTCTTTAGACTTAATCTAAACTGCTTCAATCAAACCGCATGACATCATTTAAGCTGTTTTTGCTATCCTTTTTTACGCTCTGCGCCACGATTACGTTTGCCGTAGATTCGGAATCGTCACGCATCTTGATCCACACCTTAAATTATCTCGGAGAAGATTACAAAAATGCAGTGGCAGATGGCAAAGTAATTAACGAAGATGAATACAAGGAAATGGGCCAGTTTAGTGAGAGTGCCCAAAAATATTACAGGGAACTCTCCACCGCATGGAGCGATAGTGATTCCGTAGCTGTGGGAGAATTAATACAAGCCTTAATAGATGGTGTGCAACGCAAAGAGACACCTGAATTTATAGCCGGCAAGGCGCACGAAACCAAATTGAAAATAATTGCCATCACCGGCTTAAAAACCTTCCCTCTTCAATATCCCGATATAGAGAATGGTAAGAAACTCTACTTAGCCGAATGTGCTAAATGCCACGGAGCAACAGGGTATGGGGATGGAGCAGATGGACTAAATTTAAATCCCAAACCGGTAAACTTTCACGATGCTTTGCGCTTAGACGATATCTCTCCCGCTCATGCTTTCAACACCATACGACTGGGCTTGCAGGGCACCGGAATGCCGGCCTATCCCGATCTGAAAGATGAAGAAGTATGGGACATGGCATTTTATGTAATTTCTCTTAGGCATCAAGACAACGAGGCAGCAGCCACTTCTTCCCTACCGGATGTTTCTTTAGAAAAAATAGCGACCGAGAGTGATAAGATGCTGCGCAAGGAATTTGGATTAACCAATGAACAATTAGCTGCACTGCGCCTTGCCCAACGCGAAACCGGAAATGATCATTTTTTAAACACTGCAAAAGAATATTTAGACAAAGCGATGGTCGCTTACAAGGATTCCAAGAAAGCCGAGGCCATGCGCTATGCTTCTTTAGCTTATCTCGAAGGAATTGAGCCGATAGAACTGCATCTGAAAGCCTCTGATCCGCAACTGAGCGACCACATCGAATCGCAGTTTATAGGGCTTCGCAAAATAATAAGCGAAAACCGCTCGGTGAGAGAAGTGACTGATTCTATTGCCACAATAAAAATTACCATCAAAGCGGCAGAAGAAGTATTGCAAAAAAGAGAATACTCTTTTTGGTTAGCGCTGTTTATGAGCATGTCCATCCTGCTGCGCGAAGGACTGGAGGCGTTCCTTGTTATCCTGATTATTCTCTCTGTGATGAAAGCAGCCGGCATTACTTCTCAAATGAAATGGGTGCACTTAGGTTGGATATTAGCTATTGTGTTGGGAGTGGTGTTGTGGTTTGTAAGCGGTGAGCTAATCATAAAACTGGGTGGCTCTGAATTAATAGAAGGCTTCATCTCCATATTGGCGGTAGCCATGTTGCTCTATATCGGTGTTTGGCTGCATGGCAAAAGTGAAATGGGCAAATGGAAAGACTACGTGAACGATATGGTAAAGAATGCCATGAACAGCGGAAGTATTTTGGGAATGATGTCTCTTTCCTTCTTTGTGGTGTTTCGCGAAGTGTTTGAATCGGTGCTTTTTCTTTCGGCACTTAATATTGAATCGAGCGGAAAACAAAGTGAGGCTATTGCAATTGGGGTCATCCTCGCATTTGTCATAGTTATTGTGTTTGCATTTGTAGCGTTGCGCTTTTCTGCGCGGCTGCCAATTCCCACCTTGTTCAAAATATCTATGTGGGTAATGGGGGTGTTGGCGATAGTGCTCACCGGCAAGGGCATTCATTCTTTTCAGGAAGTAGGCTACGTGCCGGTGCACGGCATTCCTATACCTCATATCGGGCTTTTAGGAGTTTACCCCACCTTAGAGACGACTATTGGCCAAATCATTATTGTAACCATTGTCGTTCTGGTTAACAGAAAGAAAGCAGTGAAGTAAACAAGGAAAATGTCCCTATGCACCTCATTGGAGGTGTAGAGATAATTCTTTAGAGCCAAAAACCTTCAAACAGAATAAGCCCTTCGCTTTAGCCGCTTCCCTCATTTTCATCTCTTCGTTTGCACTTAATAAGACCGGCCTGCGGCTCTCCTCATGCGCTCAGGGTATGTGTTTTACAGAACTGTAGGGCAGGGTTTCCAATAGGAATGTGCCCCTACCGCCACATAATCAACCAGTTAGGCAAAAAGCCATCATCTGTCATATCTGAATGTTAAAAAATGAAGGATAGGACATTATGGCGGCATTGTTTCCGGTCAACAAATGCTTTCCTTACTGCTTTACATGGTCTATTCTATCGGGAGTGATAAGCGACCCGATGGGTACATTTTTGGGCAAAAAACCCTCCGGCAGAGCAACTACTTCGCTTTAGCGGCATCTAACAAACCGCGATAAGCGGCTATGGTCACATCATTAGGAGAGAGCACAGCCGCTTTCTTTAAATGAACTTCTGCCGCCTCGTAGTTTTTCAGGTCTATAAAATTTTTCCCCGCTTCAGAATAACCCGAAGCATCCATTGGATTTAGGGCAATATACTTTTGATAATACACATTCGCTCGCTCGTGCTTGTGTAAGCCATCGCGATAGATATTACCGAGTTGCAGGGATAGCGATTTAGTCAAATTCCTATCTATCAAGAGTGCATCTTCTAAAGCATCAGCCGCTTGTTGATATTGCTTTAACTGCAAGTAGGATTTGCCAATGAAGAGATAACCATTCCACAACTTGGGGTTTTGCATGGCCTTTTTCAAGTCGCTGATGGCATTTTCAAAATGACCATTTGCAAACATTATTTCTCCTCTTTTGAAATACGCTTCGGCATAATCGGCATTGTTGGCAATCGCTTTAGCGAGCATAAGAAGAGATGTAGCAGTATCTTTTTTTGCCAACAGCACCAAAGCCAAATAGTATTGCGAGGGGGAGTGTGTCTTATTCGCCTCTAATGCTTTATTTAATTCGGCTAAGGCGACATCGTATTTTTGCGCTTCGCAATTAAGTCTCCCGATAATGTAATGCACCTTGAAGGCTCCGGTTTTATCCATTCTTAGCGCTTCTTCAAAGTCCTTGTTGGCATCTGCTTCTTTGCTTAGTTTAAGATAGGCAAGCCCGCGATTAGTATAGGCTTTTGTGGTAGGTTTTAGTGAAATTGACTTGGTATAAAACTCCATCGCTTTGTCATAGTCGCCTTTGTTGTAGTAAGCAACTCCCACATTATTGATCGCTTCCGGATCTTTGGGAAGGTAGCTTAAATAGGTGCTGTAATTTTCCAATGCTTTGATGGAATTTCGTTGCAGATTGTACAAGTATCCCAATTGATAATACGCATAGTAAGCATACCTCTCTAACTTAACGGCTTCCCCAAGTTTGCGAATGGCCGTATTGATGTTAGCGGTATTTTTCTCATCGTTGAGGGTGAGTTGCACTGCTTCTATAAAGAGTTTACGCGCCTTGAAAGTGTGGGTGAGGTAATGCTCTTCTCCCAGTAATTCTATGGCCTTGGCCGATTCTTTGATAGCAGCAGCCAACCTTGCTGACGAGGTGTAAGTAACCTCTCCCTGCAACAAGGGCGCAATAATTTCAGAGTTGTGGTTGAGCAGGGCTGCTATTAATTCTCTTTGCAGAAGGTACTTCTCATCCGGCTCAGTTATATTTTTAGACAATGAATTGTAGAAATACACTGCGTTGTTTTTGTCCGGCTCAATTAAACGCGAGTTATTGATGGCGGACTGAAAATTTTTGTAGTTGGCATCGGTAGTATAAGCGGGCAGTTCTCCACGCCCGGCAGCAGAGGCGAACAGTGGAAAATCGCGTGTTTTACTTTCTTTTAACTGAGCGAGCAATTCCTGCTTTACATCTGCCATATTATTATCGAGATTGCCTATGGCAAAAGGGGTTTGCTTATTGGGAGCGGCCTGCTTGCGAACATTCTTTTGCAAATAAGATTGAATCTCGAATAAGGATACTTTCCCATCGGCATCTCCTTCTTCATCTGCCAAGCCGGTGAGGCCTTCGAGCAAATGGAAAGAGAACAACCCGCGACCATTGCCCCATTGCCTCCCCTCCAACGATACCTCGTTCGCCTGACACGAAAAGATTTTCGTTTCATTACTCCATGCATCTTTTAGAGCCAGTAAACTTTTTTCAGCTCCTGCTCTGCCACCGCTTAATGAGCCGGAATGGCAAGCATCAGTAATGACGAATACCTGCGCTCCATTTGCGGTGATTTGCCCGACAATACTTTTCAAATCATCCTGATGCAAGTATCCATTGGCATTTAAATAGTAATTCTCTTTGGGCGAATCATACAGTAACAAAATGCCTCCATTAGAAATTTCCGTTTCAATATCGCCATGACCGGCAAAATAGAAATATACCTTGTCGCCCTTCGATGTCTTTTTCTTGAAATCAACTAAAGCAGAAATCACATTCACCTTATTGGCATCTCGGTTGGTAATGAGCACAATCCCGCTGGTGTCAGCAAGCGTCTTTTTCAGATAGGAGGCAAAGGCGATAGCATCTGCATCAGCAAATTCCAACTTAGGCAGTTCCTTATAGTTAGAAATACCGATAACCAATGCGTAGGTTTTTCCGCTGCCGGTTAAATTAGTATTGGATACAATTCCCCCTCTACTCTGTGCAATTGCTCCAAAGCAAAGTAGTTGTAACAGTAACAGCGTTGACCATTTGTTCATCTGCTAAAAATAGAAATTAGTAGGAAAGCTCTTCCCTACCGGTATTGGGGCAACATTTCTTAGGGAGTACGCAAAGTCGTAATATTAGATCACCACGTTCACAATCCGCCCTTTGACATAGATGAATTTCTTGGGAGGATTCCCATTCGTCCATTTCTTGACCACCTCTAAGCCGAGCACTTGCTTCTCGGCCTCTTGCGGTGTAATATCTAAAGGCAATTCCACCTCCGCACGCACCTTTCCGTTAATGCTTACCGGATATTTATGACTGCTCTCTACCAGATATTTTGGTTCTACTTTAGGGAAAGTGGCGTGGTGAACACAAGTGTTGTTCCCCAACTTTTCCCAAAGCTCTTCGGCTACAAACGGGGCAAAAGGAGCAATGGCAATCACTAATGGGCTTAACACCGAACGCTTGTGACAAGACAGCACATTCAATTCATTAGTGGCAATCATAAAGCCCGAAATACAAGTGTTGAAATTCAGCCGCTCAATATCATCTTCTAACTTCTGAAGGGTCTTGTGCAACACCTTCAACTCTGCCGGGGTAGCTTCTTCGTCTGTTACTTGCCATACCCCCTGTTCATAAAACAAGCGCCAGAATTTCTTCAGAAAATTAGAAACTCCGCTAATCCCTTTATCATCCCAGGGCTTGCTTTGTTCGATAGGACCTAAGAACATCTCAAACATACGAAAACAGTCTGCCCCATATTTGGCAATAACCTCATCGGGATTCACCACATTATACTTGGACTTAGACATTTTTTCTACAGCCGAACCACAGTGATAATGACCCTCCACATTCAACAGAAATACCGCATTGGCATACTCCGGTCGCCATTTCTTCAGTTCCTCTATTTTTAAATTTCCATGTTCATCCACCAGGCTTATATCCACATGAATTGGGCAAATAGCTCCCAAGTCGTCAATGCTGTTAATTCCTAAGCACTTTAACTCATCACCGGTAAGTTCACTGCCAATTCTATCGAACGGAACAATCACATCAGGCCGGTTGCTTCCTCTATATATGAAGCGGCTCACCCCTTGTATCATCCCCTGATTTACCAATTTCTTAAATGGCTCATCCGTGTTTACATATCCTAAGTCGAACAGCACCTTGTGCCACATACGGGCGTAAAGCAAATGGCCTACGGCATGTTCGGCACCGCCAAAATACACATCCACATTCTGCCAATAATCTATCTTCTCCTTAGCGGCAAACGCTTGGATATTCTGCGGATCCATGTAGCGCAGAAAATACCAACTGCTGCCTGCATAGCCGGGCATGGTATCGGTTTCATAGCCTTTCTGTACCCATTCCTGATTGTTGGCCAAAGGCGAACGACCATCGCCTGTTGGCTTAAAGGAAGTCACGGGAGGCAACTCCAGCGGAGAGGGATCATAAACCGGATAAGGCACATCATTACTTTCGCCAAAGGGCAAGTCCGGCTCGCCAATCAATTTATAATGTATGGGGATGGGTTC
>CAZQYO010000073.1:0-10936 GCA_964597415.1 uncultured Chitinophaga sp. | reverse complement strand
TTTAACTTTTGAAAAGGTTAAGCATTTCGTCATCTTTTTTGTCTTCCGTCCACAATAATAAATAAACTACGCTCTCTGCTTCTTCAAAAACCTTTCCAATATTTCATTAAACTCTTTTGGCTTTTCCATCATAGGAGCATGACCGCATTGTTCTAAAACATGCAACTCTGAATGGGGCAGCAGTTCGTGAAACTCTTCGCCTACAAAAGCCGGTGTGATACTATCATTTTTCCCCCAGATTAAACAAGCGGGCTGCTTAATATTTGGCAATTCTTCGCGCAGGTTGTGACGCAAAGCCGACTTCGCCATCACTACCATGCGAATAACCTTGTCACGGTTGTTTACAATTTCATAGACCTCATCTACTAATTCCTTCGTGGCCATAGTGGGGTCATAAAAAGTATCCTCTGTTTTTTTCTTCACAAAATCATAATCGCTCTTGCGCGGATAGGTTTCTCCGAGAGAATTTTCAAAAAGTCCGGAACTGCCGGTCAGTGTCAGCGTACTTACTTGCTCCGGATTTTGCAATACATAAATCTGAGCTATGTGACCTCCTAATGAATTGCCGATCAGATGCATCTTCTTCAACTTCTTATGTTGCACAAACGCTTCTACATAATTCACTAACTCAGTGATAGTGGTTTTATCCATTTCCATTTCAAACAAGGGAAGCTGCGGAATAAGCACTCGATAATGAGGGGAGAAATCCCGGATAAGATCATTGAAATTGCTCAAGGCCCCGAACAAACCGTGCAACAAAACGATAGGCTCTCCTTCACCTTGATCGCAATAACTAAATGATTCTTCATAAATAACCGGATACGACATACACTCCCCTTATGCAGCCAAAAATACTTTTTGAAAAAGTGGGAAATCTGTTTTAAGCATAACGATATAAACAAGCCCCTTTGACTGTATGATTAAGTAATCGAAACAAACTACTGAATAGAAATGTTTTGAAACCAGTTTTGAAGAATGTGCAACCCATGCGGTGTAAGAATAGATTCGGGATGAAATTGTAAACCGGCTATCGGATAGTGCTCGTGAGCGATGGCCATTATTTCGTTTTCGGGGGTAGTGGCAATTATTTGCAAGGGAGAAGGGGGGGCACTTTTTATAATCAGCGAGTGATAGCGCATCACCTCGAAAGTTTCGGGCAGATGACGAAATAAAAAATGATTCGTGTGATGCACAACAGAAGTTTTGCCGTGCATGGGGTACCTTGCCTTTGCTAATTGCGCTCCGAAAAATTCACCGATTGCCTGATGGCCTAAGCAAATACCGAGGATTGGTTTCTCCGCATAGAATTTTTGAATAAAAGGAATGGTGATGCCCGCTTCTCTCGGTGTTTTAGGTCCCGGAGAAATAACTGCCGATGTAAAATCAAGAGAAGCGATTTCCTCTAAGCTCATTTCATCATTGCGAACTACACGGCAGGTTTCGCCCAACTGCAAAATATAATCAAACAGGTTATAAGTAAAAGAGTCGTAGTTATCAATCAGTAAAACCATTGGGCTGCAACTTTAAATAAGTTTAAGTATTTCGCTGTAGCAGATGACAAGGACTCAGCGAACCACATGTGTGTCGAAAAGCGTATCGAACTTGGCAAAGGTGTCTTTAAACATTGGAATGGCTTGGGAAGAAATATCCACTACCTGCGGAGCTAAGTTGGCGATATACGGGTAAGTGTGCGATTCACTTTTTTGCGAAGCGGGAATGACCTCCAACCGGTTCATAAACCACACTAAGACACAAAAAACATACAGCCCTATAAGAGAATGAATAATACCACCGATAATCTGGTTGGGCAGGTTGAGCGCAAAGGTTTTCAGAATTTGCTCCAGCCCCCAGGCAATGAGACGCAATACCAAAACCACCAAAATAAAAACAAGAATAAAAGATACGATGGCTAAGGTTTTGGGTCCCATAGAAATAAATCTGTGGAGCATATTCACCATCATGTACGAAAACTTGAGCGCAGCGATAATGCCGAGAAAAAATCCGGCTAAAGAAAAAAGAGAATAGATAATACCATTGCGAAATCCTCGGTAAAAACCAAAGCCGATGAATGCAAAAAACAAGATGTCGAAAATCATAGAAGGTGATCGGAAATTATTAGCGAATAAATTTGAAACCCGACCATGGATTTTGCTGGTGTTTTTTCAAAATTTATGACAGCAAACTTTTAACGGTATCTGCCACTAATTTATTATCGGCCTTACCGGCTAATTGTTTGGATACAAGCCCCATTACTTTCCCCATTTCTTTCTGCGAGGTAGCTCCCGTGTCGGCAATGGCTTTCTTTACCACTTCCTGAATTTCTGCTTCGCTCATCATGGCCGGCAGGTATTGCTCAATCACGTTTACTTCTTCCTGTTCTTTCTCTATCAAATCTGTGCGGTTGGCTTTCTCAAATTCAGTGATAGAATCTTTGCGCTGCTTTACTAATTTCTGCAACATCTGCACTTCCTTTTCGGGAGAGAGAATACCGTTAGCCCCTTTTTCGGTTTTAGCAATAATGATGGCGCTTTTAATAGCGCGCAAACTGCGCACGGTGGCTTCTTGTTTTGCCATCATGGCGGTTTTCAGATCGTTAGTTATTTTTTCTTCGAGAGTCATGATATAATTTTAGGAGTGCAAATGTAACAAATAGCTAAATGACAAAATTCCATCGCATAATTTATGATAGTTGATAGTTTTGATACCTCAAATGGACTCCATGCAAAAAAACATAGTGATCGTGGGAGCGGGCTTAGTAGGCTCAATGCTGGCTTGTTATTTATCAAAGCGCGGGCATAAAATTTCAGTATATGAAAAGCGACCCGATATGCGGGTGTCGGGCTACCTGGGTGGGCGCTCGATTAACCTGGCGTTGAGCCACCGGGGATGGAAAGCGTTAAAAAAAATAGGGTTGAAAAAAGCAGCCGCTCAAATTGCCATTCCTATGAAGGGGCGTATGATTCACCACTTAGACAGCACCACTGATTTTATTCCGTACGGCAAAGACGATCAGGCGATCTACTCCATCAGTCGGGGACATCTGAACCGAATTATGGTAGAGGAGGTAGATAAATTTCCACACGTAGAGTTTTACTTTAATCAACGTTGTCATACGATAGATTTTGAAAAAAATCACCTCACCTTTAACGATACTGTCGGGGAGAAATTTACACAGGCAAAAGCCGATGTAATTTTTGGAGCAGATGGTGCCTACAGCGAGGTGCGCTATGAGATGCAAAAAACTCCCAACTTTAATATTTCGCAACAGCATGAGCCTTATGGCTATAAAGAATTGAGTATTCCGGCCGGGCCGAAGGGCACTCACCGCTTAGAGAAAAATGCCTTGCATATATGGCCGCGCGGTAGTTTTATGATGATTGCCCTACCCAACATGGACGGTAGCTTTACCGTGACATTGTTTGCCCCTTTTAGTGGAGAAAATTCATTTGAAAACTTGAATACCGAAAGCGATGCCGATGCTTTCTTTCAAAAATATTTTCCGGATGTAGTGGCACTGATGCCCACTATAAAAAGAGACTTCTTCGAAAATCCCACTTCCTCCTTAGTCACCGTGAAATGCTATCCCTGGAAATTCAATCAAACCTGTTTAATAGGTGATGCCGCTCACGCCATAGTGCCCTTTTACGGACAGGGAATGAATTGCGGTTTTGAAGATGTAAAAGAATTGGAGGAGATATTGGATGCGACAGCGGATAATTGGGAGCAGGTGCTTCAAAAATTTCAGCAACAGCGCAAACCCAATGCCGATGCCATAGCTGACCTCGCCCTATACAATTATATTGAAATGCGCGATCTAAGCGGACGAGACGATTTTCAACTTCGCCTCAAAATTGAAAAGAGAATTGCCGCAGCTTTCCCCGATAAATTTATGACTCACTATGCCATGGTCACTTTTAGCAACCTGTCTTACTTAGAAGCGATGAAAAGAGGCGAAGAACAAAGTGAACTGCTCGACCGCATTATGCAATTAAAAGATATAGAACAGCAATGGAATGGCGAAGAAGTGCTGAAGATGGCGAGTGAATGGATAGCGGCTCATCGCTCATAACTATTTAATGCCGTAAATTACACCCTAACTCATAATATTGTTGTTCCGCTTAAACTACTTACACAGTCTATTAAATTCTATGAAGAACTATTCGGTATTGCTCTTTTTGTTTTTCACTTTACGCGTGTTTTCTCAGTTTGAAGAAGAGGATAACCGAATATTGAATCAGTATATAGTGATGATGAAACCGGAGCAAAAGGTGAAAGATCTGCTGCGAAGTTTTTCCGGGTTGACTATTAAAGCATGTCTTTCGCAGCGCATGAATATCTGGCTGCTCGAACAAAATAAAACTGCGAACAGCGAAGCCTTACTCTCTCTGCTGCAAAGAAATCCTTCTATCAAACTGGCTCAATTCAATCATTCGGGAATTAAAGAGCGCAACTTAATTCCTAACGATCCCGATTTTAATCAGCAATGGAGTCTGCAAAACACCGGAAGCAACGGAGGAACTACCGGAGCTGATATTGAAGCCACTGAGGCTTGGAATATCAATCACGGCAACGTAACCGTAGATGGCGATACGCTGGTGGTGGCCGTGATTGACGGCAAACCCGATCTATCACACGAAGACCTCCACTTCTTTACCAACTACAACGAAGTGCCCGGCAACGGCATTGATGATGATGGCAACGGCTACATTGATGATGTGAACGGATGGAATGTGGGAGATACTTCCGGCAATATTGGGGGCACTAACAGTCACGCTACTCATTTAGCAGGGATAGTAGGAGCAAAAACAGACAACCACACAGGCATTGCCGGAGTTTGCTGGGGGGTAAAAATACTGCCGGTGGCTTACGGTAATACGATAGAGAGCAACGTAGTAGCCGCTTATAATTACGTGCGCGAAATGCGAATACTGTACGACAATACTTTTGGTAGTAAAGGAGCTTATGTGGTAGCTACAAATTCCTCCTTCGGCATAGATGGCGGACCTTTTGGCGCGCACCATGCCGACTATCCCATTTGGTGTGCCATGTATGATTCTATGGGGGCAGTAGGAATACTGAGTGCAGCGGCCACCGCCAATAAAGGTTGGGACATAGATGCAAATGACGATATACCGACCGGCTGCCCCAGCAAATGGCTGATTGCCGTAACCAACACTACCAAAACGGATACCCGAAACACCGGAGCCGCTTTCGGCAAAGAAAGTGTGGACTTAGGAGCACCGGGCACGGGAGTTTATTCTACCCTACCCGCCAATACTTACGGCAATATGACCGGCACCTCCATGGCGACACCGCATGTAGCCGGTACTATTGCTGCCATGTATGCCGCAGCGTGCAAAGGACTCATTGATTTCTACTATGAACAGCCCGACTCTGTCGCTTTATTGATAAAAGAATATCTGCTGAATGGAGCCGAATGGATTTCATCCCTCAATCATTCTACGGTAACTAACGGAAGGCTGAACCTATATAGAGCCTTCAGAAATCTGGAAAGATTTAACTGCGATTCGTGTTCGTTCAATGCCTCAATTCTAAAATCACCCATCACTTGTTACGGTGCTAATGACGGAGCATTGGCCGCTGATGTTTCAGGGAGTGTGAATGACTATTCCTTTTTATGGTCCAATGGATGGAACACGCCAGAAGGTGTCAGTGCCGCACCGGGTTTTTACTCTGTGGATATAACAGACAGTAGCGGTTGCCGCAGAACCTGGACGGAGGAATTGCATAACCCTGATACGATTATTATTTCTTCAATAAACACTATTCCGGCTCTTGGAGGTAATCCCGGCAATATTACAGTGATAGCTACTGCGGGAAAAGATTCCCTTTCATATTCCTTAGATGGAATTACTTACCAATCCACTCCCACTTTCAGCATTAACGCAAATGGAAGTTTTACCGTGTTTGTAAAAAATGAAGAAGGTTGTGTAGTGCAACAGCAAGTAGTAGTAAACGCCTTAAACGAAATTCACTCTTCGGCTTTCGAAGCCATTGTATATCCAAACCCCGCTACCTATCAGTTGAATGTAGAAGTAAACTTTGAAGAGATTACTATCGTGAGTTTGTGCATCTCTAATTCCATCGGGCAAAAAGTTTGGAGAGGGGAACAAGTTTTCACCAATGGCAATCACGTCTATTCTATTCCGCTTTCTAATTTGGCAGGGGGTATCTACTTTTTACAGATTACTTCCGGCAAGTTGAACATGACCCGAAAATTCACCCTCCACCAATTATAATACTCCTCAATTACTAAAGATGAAGTGACGAGCATTTGTCCCCTCTTTTTTAGACCACTTTCGGAAATCATTTGGCAGTATGCTGTTGGTGAAAGGAGCCTTACTGGTTGACCTGTTTTCTCATTTCAATTATTTTCGTTGTATGCAAAAGCGATGGATGCTAAATAATACCGAGGCAACAAAAGTAAGTGCGCTGCAAAGAGAATTGAAAGTGCATCCTGCCATTTGTCAAATATTAGTTCAGCGCGGTATTGAAACTTACGATCAGGCCAAAGCCTTTTTTCGCCCCTCCTTAACGGAACTGCACGATCCGTTTTTGATGAAAGGGATGCACGAGGCCGTCAACCGAATTGCAACCGCCTTCTTAAATAAAGAAAAGGTGCTGATTTACGGAGACTACGATGTGGACGGAACCACCTCTGTCGCCACAGTATATTCCTTCTTCAGAGAAATTTATCCGAACATAGATTATTACATCCCGCACCGATATACAGAGGGCTACGGAATTTCCTTCAAAGGAATTGATTATGCGGCTGAAAATAATTTCTCCTTGGTGATTGCCTTAGACTGTGGCGTAAAAGCGAATGAACAGATGGCTTACGCCAATCAAAAAAATATTGATTTCATCATCTGTGATCATCACCTGCCGGGAAGCGAATTGCCCCGCGCCATAGCCGTACTCGACCCCAAGCGAAGCGATTGTAACTACCCTTTTAAAGAATTGAGCGGATGCGGTATCGGGTTTAAACTGATTCAGGCATTTGCTATTCGGCACCAACTTCCCGCAGAAAAATACTTGCAATATCTCGACTTAGTGTGTGTGAGTATAGGAGCCGACATTGTTCCTATAATTGGTGAAAACAGAATTTTAGCTTGGCACGGACTCAAAAAACTGAACGAGCGCCCTACCAACGGGATTAAAAAATTGCTCGAAATCTCGGGAGTAAAAAAACAGTTAAGCATTACGGATGTGGTCTTCATCCTGGGGCCGCGAATCAATGCAGCGGGAAGAATGGATGATGCCAGACATGCCGTGAAACTTTTGATTGCCGAAGACAGCGATTTTACTGCGGCTGATGATGCGTTTCGCTTAAATAGTTTTAATAATGACCGGAAAGATTTAGACCGAAGCATCACTGCACACGCGCTTGAAATGATCGGTAGCGATGAAACACTCATGAACCGAAAATCCACCGTGGTGTATCATCCCGAATGGCACAAAGGGGTAATAGGTATTGTAGCTTCGCGGCTTACAGAAACATACTATCGCCCAACCATTGTATTGACCGAAAGTGATGGCAAAGTAACCGGCTCGGCCCGCTCGGTAAAGAATTTTGATTTGTACGAAGCCATTTACGAATGTCGCGACTTACTCTTGCAGTTTGGCGGGCACAAGTTTGCTGCGGGACTTACCCTCACCCCCGAAAATGTAGAGCGGTTAAAGCTGCGGTTTGAAGAGGTCGTAAGCGCCAGCATAAAAGCAGAGCAGTTAATCCCCGAAATAGAAATAGATGCAGAAATAGCTCTACAAGATATCACCCCGAAACTTTACCAAATCATTCAACAGATGGCTCCCTTTGGACCGGGGAACATGAATCCCACTTTTATTTCGCGGGGAGTAAAGGACAGTGGCTGGAGCAAAGTGCTGAAAGAAGAGCACCTTAAATTTTCTATTCGTGTAAGCAATGGCGACTTGATGGAGGGTATTGGATTCGGAATGGCCAATAAACTAAATGTGATAAAGTCGGGGGCGTTTGATATAGTGTATCATATTGAAGAAAATGAATGGCAGGGAAATGTGCGCTTACAGCTGATGGTGAAGGACGTGAGAGAAACAGAGCATCAGGAAATTTGAAAACGCTTGGCTACAGCAGCAATCCGTTAGCCCAAAAAGAAATAGCTGTACTACTTGACAAAGATCATGTTCTTAGCAGGAGCATGTTCCATGTAATATACCGGCACTGAATCGCCCACGGCAACTTCACTTTTTACCTCCCGCGAAACGGTAAACATCTCACCTGCCACTTTCAAGGTCACAAAAATTTGCTTCCTCTCTCCATTATCAATTACGCTGTCCACCGGCAACAAAGTTCGTTGGCCTTCATTTTTAAGTTTATCCGTATCGCTGTGATCATACATCTTCCAAAGGGTAGCAATGGCTCCCGCAGCAATAAATAAAGTAATGGCAATCCAAAAACTGAGCTTCGTCCTTCTCCGTTCCATAGGCGGTGGCTATTTCCCAAAGCCGAGTCGCTCACACAAGGCAGGCGACAACTTCGGCAGTTTGTTTCTTTCTATCATAAAAGTTGTCAACTCGGCAAACTCCTTAAAAATGTAGTGACTGTTCAAGGCTCCCTGCAAGTAATCTTTGCCGGTGCTGCCTCCGGTACCGGTGCGCATACCTATCATACGGTGCACCATGTTCAAATGCCGGAAGCGCCAAGTAGCAATCATATTGTCAATTTCTAACAGTGTATTGATTAACTGAAATGGCATTTGAAGCAGAGGGTAATCGCGGTATAATACGATAAAGAGAGCCGCCCTGCGAGCATCGCTGCTCAGGTTCCACTCTTTGTTTTTCTCTTTGCTGAAAAATAATTCTTCAAACCGTTTTAAGTTGAATTTCTCCGCTTCCTGAAGGCTATTCGTATAGGCATCATGGTATTTTTGCCAAAAGGGATGCTCCGGCCCATCACTTTTCCATCCTTCCCAATAGTTGTTGTTATCAAAAAACGGCATGCGCTCTAACCACTCATTTACCAAGTCCACCAGTGGCTTTTTCTTTTCTACATCTTCAATTATTTTTTTGTCCTCGGGTTTCAGTTGGCTGGTGTAATATTCTTTGCCAAATCGCTGATTCATACGCAAGCCCAGATGTGCTTCGAGCAACTTAAACTGAATGCTCTGAAATCCCGAAGCGGGTCGAAGCATGTTCCGGAAGTCGAGAAAATCGAGCGGGGTCATGGTTTCCAGAATATTGATTTTATCTACTAAGATATGTAGAATGGTCACTACTCTTTTCAACCGGTGAACGGCCACAAACAAATCAGGTGAATTATCGCTGATGTTGGGTGCCGACAGAATGTCCATCACCGAACTTACTTCATAGAGTATTTGTTTAAACCAAAGTTCATACGATTGATGAATCACAATAAAGAGCATCTCGTCATGGGCATGTTGCCGCCCTTCTTTGTCGCTCTCCAATTCCTGCGCATTTAAAATTTTATCTAATTGCAGATACTCGCTGTAATAAATTCCGTCTTTCATTTGTTTAGATTTTCGCTGTGATCGCGCACATAAATTTTGCGCCCGCCTAATAAGGTGATTCAAAGATGAAAAAAAATAGCAGTTGTGTGGCAATCCGCTTTCCCGATTCAAAAGACCGCTTTTGTCATAGAAATCAAAGGCGTAATCATCCCCTCGCTTCGGAACAGTAGTTTATTATATTAGCCACATAAATCTTTCCCATGAAAAAACTTCACTATCTGCCTGTCTTTGGTTTTCTATTATTGTTTGCCTGCCAAAAACCAAAGGACACCACTTGTATAGCAAATTTTAGCCTTCAATTAAATGTAGCTGACAAACAGGTAAATGTTTACACGAATGATTATGACCCCCAAGACGGCTCCGATATGGAATATGGCCCTGCGGGCTTTACACCTGGCAGCGGGACTACCGGCAGTTTTACGGGTTCTACCACCTCATTTACCGTTGCCGATTATGGCACATACGATGTTTACGTTCGCAAAAAATGTTCTAACGGAGCTTCAGCTTCATGGATTAAAGGCTCGATTAACGTGGATGGCAGTTACACTAGTTGCCATATACCGGATAATTTAGACGTGGATGGCAGCAGCACTTACCCCCGTTTTACTTGGTACGACTATACCGGTAATTTTTACGATGTGGAATACGGCCCTTCCGGCTTTACCCTTGGCAACGGCACCCGACTTCGCACAAACGATGATTACACCTACGATGCCATTATGCACAGTGGTGTAACGTACGATTTTTATGTGCGTTCTAACTGCGGTGGAAGTTCCTTCAGCGCTTGGGCAGGCCCTCACAGCTACTACGCTTCCAAGGATGTGAACATTGCCGTACCCTGCACCCAGCCCACTAATCTGTATGCTTACAAAACCAGTGCTACCGAAATCAATTACACCGCACAAGGACACGGAAGCGTGAGCTATGAAGTTTCTATTTCTACCTCCAACAGCACCATGACCAGTAATATTCTATCGGTTAGTTCGCCTAATGGCGGAGTTCACAACTCCGGGGGTTACAGCGGTACACACTATTGCTGGTTAAGGGGCAAATGCGTTAACAATACTTTTACCGCTTGGACAATTTCGCAGGTACAGTAAGAAAGTGTGCATATTCAATATGCTTTACGAAACAAATTAAACAGCGGATATGTACAGCCATATCAGCGTGGTAAGAATACATCACCTTTATAAACAAAAACGGAAGCGAAATACAATAACCAATACTGAACTGTCCCTCTTATATTCCCGCGAACACCTCCCACCAATGATTTCAATATAGCTATACCTATGAAACCGGATTGCCTAATGCTCCTTGTGCATTTTTGCCGGACAACTATACATCAGAACATAACAACATGAAAAAAACTTTACTCTTTCTCGCCTTCTTCTTTACGTGGAATTTACAGG
>CAZQYO010000072.1:9746-11003 GCA_964597415.1 uncultured Chitinophaga sp. | reverse complement strand
TCAGCGAACACCTCTGCGAAGGTTGGCTCGAAGGCTATTTACTCACCGGCAGGCACGGTTTGTTTTCCTGCTACGAAGCCTTTATTCATATCGTTGACTCCATGTTTAACCAGCACGCCAAATGGCTTACCTCCTGTCGTGAAATACCCTGGAGAAAACCAATAGCTTCTTTAAATTATTTGCTCACCTCGCATGTATGGCGGCAGGACCACAACGGCAACAGCCATCAAGACCCGGGGTTTTTAGATCATGTGGCGAACAAAACAGCCGACATTATCCGCATCTATCTTCCGCCCGATGCCAATACCCTGCTCTCGGTAACCGACCACTGCTTACGCAGCCGGAACTATGTCAACGTCATTGTAGCCGGTAAGCAACTCGAAATGCAATGGATGGATATGGAAGCTGCGGTTAAACATTGCACCACCGGTCTCGGTATTTGGGAATGGGCAAGTAATGACAAAGGAGAAGAACCCGATGTCGTCATGGCGTGTGCGGGTGATGTGCCCACGCTCGAAACCATTGCTGCCGTTCAACTGCTGCGCGAGCAACTTCCCGAATTGAAAATACGAGTGATTAACGTGGTGGACTTGATGACCCTTCAGCCCCGAAGCGAACATCCGCACGGCTTAAGCGATTACGATTTCGATTCTCTATTTACCAAAGACAAACACATCATTTTTGCTTTTCACGGTTATCCGCTGCTCATCCATCGGCTCACCTATCGCAGAACGAACCACAAAAATCTGCACGTGCGCGGCTATAAAGAAAAAGGCACTACCACCACTCCCTTCGACATGGTGGTAATGAACGACCTCGACCGTTTTCACCTTGCGGGTGATGTCATAGACCGCTTGCCCGAATTGGGATCGCGAGGCGCTTACACCAAACAATACATCCGAAACAAACTTCTCGAACATAAAACTTACATTGAGGAGCATGGCGAAGACATGCCCGAAATAAGAGAGTGGAAATGGAAATTCAGCGATAACAAAACCAATTAGAAAGAGGATGGGGTTCCCCGATTCCTCGCAAATGGCACCACCATCGGGTCGCGCTTTCACTTCAATTCCCGCACCCACCCTCGCAATGGCTTACCGGTGCGGGAGATTTCCGTTCAATCGCTAACCCAACAGGCAACACAAAACAAAAGGCGGCACCTACGGTGCGCCTCGGTTCCACCATTATAATATTTCTACAAACAGCATGCTCCTTTGGAGCAAAAACCAATTTGCATTCACCCCAACGGGGTCGTCT